>CAMCTQ010000006.1 GCA_945878545.1 Rickettsia typhi | reverse complement strand
TAAGGCATTACTGCTGTTGCGTCAGCATAAGTAAAAGCTTTAAGGATAAAGAATAAAATCAGGTTAGCACTCATACCAAGAACAAAGAGTAATATTAACTCCTCTATTGTTGGCATAATCCAGTACTGCAGCGCAAAAGGGAATGCCAGTAGTGTTGTTATCATCGCTGAATAAAATAACATACTGATCATAGATTCTTTGATCACAAATTTTTTGTTAAAAATATCTAAAATTGCGAAACCAACAGCAGATGCAACGAATACCAATATTTCTGGGTTAAAATCTTCTGCATTAAGACCAAGAGTTATAGCTATTCCTGCAAAAGCAACAATCGTCACTAACCATCTTTGCCAAATTATACGCTCGCTTAAAAAAAACACTCCAAGTATTAAAACAAAAATAGGTATGGTAAAAGTTATAACAGTACCAGTTGTTATTGGTGCTATACTAAGGCCATAAGTCCATCCAGCAATTCCTAGAAACAACAACACCCCCCTAATAAAATGAACAAAAGGTCGGCTAGTTTTCAGCGTACCAATTCCATAATACCATATAAATGGAGTAAGTGTTACTGTTCCAAACAAAAATCTAAGAAAAGTAATTTCATAACTATGAAGTCGCAAACCTGTATATTTTGATATTACATCGTTTATCGAACTACTAACTAAGCTCAGTACAAACCATGTAACACCTATAAAATAGGAGCGTAACTTTGTATCCATAGAAATAAACTCTTTAATTCGGAAAGACCATATATTGTTTCTTGTAAATAGTGAAGTTGTTTTTTTAATTTGAGATAGATAAAGATAAGTATTTTTTTATGACGCTTTATTTACAGCAACGCGGTTAAATCTACCAAATATATGGATCTTATTTTGTATAATATACCTGAGATATAAAATATCAATAATCGGTTATTTTGCTAAAAACCTTGTTTTGAGTATTTCTATACTAATTTTTAATATTTGACACACTAACCAATTTAATATATATGGATCAAGCACACGGTTAAATAAAATTAATATAGGTAGAAAATGTCAAAACTAAGACCTGAATGGGTTTCAAGATACCCATTAAAACAAAAAACAAACCTTCTTGAACTAGCTCAAAAAGCTTCTGCTAGAGGGGACTTCGATAGCTGTGCTGATTTTTTAGTCAAAACTATTAGCGGAGAACAAGAGGGTAAGGCTGCTGTGGAAGCTGCTGGCACAATTTTAGCTAAAATAACCAGCCACATAGTCACTTCTAAAAACCCTACTTATTCGGACCAACAATTGCATACTGCCGTAAAATTCGGGCAACAAGAAGCAGTTGCCAAAGAATTTACAAAATTAAAGCAAGCTGGACTAGAATTTAATCGCCCAGGTGAGCTCGAGCTTAATATTATGGACAACCTGCTTCTTGTTGCACTTACAAAAGCAATATCGACTCAGCTTAAAAGCAACAAAAAAATTTCAGAGGAATTCTTGTTGCAAGAAACACAGCAAAACAACCTATCCATATTAAGTGAAGACTTAGGTGAAGATGTTTTTGCTAAGATGATTGCTGCGATAAATAATCAACCAGACTTAGATGAGGCAGAACACAAAGCCCCTGAAAGAGCTGAAGATGAAGAAGATATAGATCTAGCTGGTTTAAGTCTAAATCCAGACGACGTGTAGATTAAGAAAACAAAAAGCCTGAAATCTATGTAGTTGCAAGAAAATATTATACTTCTCTTGAAACTCACAGAAGTTATAGCTAATCTTACTAGACAAGATTAGCTATAGACTTTTTCTAGCTAATTTATAATAGCTACATGAAAAAAATAATGACATGATCAAGAAAATCTTTATTGCTTCTACCAATAAAGGTAAGATTTTAGAAATAAAAGAACTTATTAAAAGTTCTAAATTGTCTGGTATTTTTACTGAAACTCTAGAAGATAATTTTTTAAAAGAACCAGATGAGCCTTACGATAGCTTCCTAGAAAATGCAAAACACAAAGCGCTTTATTACGGTGATTATACAAATATCCCAACTATTTGCGATGACTCTGGTTTGTGTATAGAAGCCTTAAATGATTTTCCTGGAGTCAAAACTAAAGATTTCTCAGAAAAATGTGGTGGTTTTAATAATGCCTTTCTTGAACTGGAAAAGCTTCTCGCTAACCAAGGCAACACTAAAGCATATTTTCAGACAGCTATAGCTTTATATTTCCCAGAAACAAAAGATTTTATAGTTTCTGAATCACGAAGTTACGGACATATTTCTTTTCCTGCCAAAGGAACTGAAGGCTTCGGTTTTGATCCGATTTTTATTCCGAATGGTTTTCAAAAATCTTTAGCAGAACTGGGGTTAGAAATAAAAAATCAGACTAGCCACAGATCAAAAGCTATAAAAAAACTACTTACTGAAGTTGAAAAAATTTTGTAGTATTAATGATTGTTGTAATCATTATAGAGTTTACTATTTTCTTCGTTCTGCATAAATGCTATATTATGTTTTGTTAACTAAATATAATATATTTGAATTATTGCTCATGCTAAAAAAAATATTTATGCATAATAAAGTAAGATCCATTACTTTACTGGCTCTGGCAGTTCTATTAACTCTTGCGCTTGGTTCTTATAGCCAGAATGATCCATCGTTTAACCTTTCTACAGTTAATGCACCAGCAAACTTCTTAAGTTACTTTGGTTCTTATTTAGCAGATATTTTATACCAACTAATAGGTATCTCTTCCTTCTTTGTTCCAATTTCATTTACTGTTTGGTCCTATTTTATTTATAAGAACGGATCTTTAAGTTGGAAAAGTCTAAAAATTATTTCTTTAATAATTGCTATAGCTTGCATTTGTATTGTCTTGAGCAACATTAAAATAAGCACTCTTCCAGCCGATGGGGGAGGCGTCATAGGAATTTATCTACTGAATATGACTATCAAGTATCTAGCAGAATTTGAACAATTAATATTACCAATTGCTTTTCTACTTTCTATATTTTTTCTAATACTGACGCTTGGAATTCAATTCACCACCTACATTAAATTTACTTCCTATATAAGAAACTTTTTTATTAAAATAGTTTCTTATATAAAGATTCCGAAATTTGGTGTTAATAATTTTAAGAGTACTATTAATCAAAATGCTGGTTACCCTAGAACGGACGTAAAAATTGCAAGAGAACCTATTATCGCAGAGAGTAACACCGACTTTGAAATCAGATCTACAGCACCAATAGTTGCAAATAAAATTCAGGCAGCAAAAACAGAATCTGTTGTTCGAAATATTAGGTACACAGAGCAAGAAACAGCTATCTTACCGTCTATAGACTTATTGGATGAGGCAGATAATCAGCACATTCAATTACAATCATCATCAGAATTAGAAGGAAAAGCTCAGGAACTTCTAGCGGTGCTTGGAGATTTTGGTGTGAAAGGAAAGGTCACCGATATAAGACAAGGGCCCGTAGTAACAATGTATGAATTCGAACCAGCAGCCGGTACTAAATCATCTAGAGTGATAGGATTATCTGATGATATTGCTCGCTCACTATCAGCTCATTCTACACGTATTGCTGTTATACCTGGTAGGAATGCTCTTGGTATTGAACTACCCAATAAACAACGTATGTTCTTTCGCCTAAAAGAGTTGGTTGAAACTGAAGAATTTCAAGATCAAAATATCATATTACCTATTATTCTTGGTAAGGATCTTGGTGGACGTCCTTTAATTGCTGATCTAGCCAAAATGCCTCATCTACTTGTAGCAGGAACAACTGGCTCCGGTAAATCAGTAGCCATTAATGCTATGATAATGTCATTATTATATCGATATACTCCTGCTGAATGTAGAATGATAATGATTGACCCTAAGATGCTAGAACTATCTTCATACGATAATATTCCTCATCTTATGACTCCTGTTGTTACCGAGCCAGGGAAGGCTGTAGTTGCACTAAAATGGGCAGTTAAAGAAATGGAAAATAGATATCGCTTAATGTCTCATTTAGGAGTCAGAAGTATAGCCAATTTCAATACAAAGATTTTGGAAGCAATTAAAGATGGTAAAGTACTAGAACGAAGAGTACAAACTGGGTTCGACCCCGAAACTGGAAAACCTGTTTTTGAATCCGTGCCTATTGATATGCAGAAAATGCCGTTTATCGTAGTAATAGTTGATGAAATGGCAGATCTAATGCTGGTCGCTGGTAAAGATATTGAAACTTCTATTCAACGCTTAGCTCAAATGGCTAGAGCTGCTGGCATTCACATTATCATGGCAACCCAAAGACCTTCGGTAGACGTCATTACCGGTGTAATAAAGGCTAATTTTCCAAGTAGAATAAGTTTTAAGGTAACCTCAAAAATTGACAGCAGAACAATTCTTGGTGAGCAAGGTTCAGAACAGTTGCTTGGAATGGGAGACATGCTCTATATGGGAAATAGTGCGCGAATACTTCGTGTACATGGACCTTTTGTTGATGATAAAGAGGTAGAGAGGGTAACGTCTTTCTTAAGAAGCACTGGTGTTCCCGAATATGTATCAGCTGTGACTGAATCTGACGAAGATTTTTCTGCTGATGAATTTGATGAATCAGACAATAATGATAATATATATAAACAAGCACTAAATATCGTCAAGAATGAAAGGAAAACATCAATCAGTTATATTCAGAGATCACTTCGCATTGGCTATAACCGAGCAGCAAATATTATTGAAGAAATGGAAAAAAACGGTATCCTATCAGCCCCTAATCACTCCGGTAAAAGAGAGGTTTTATTACCCGAAGATTAATTTTGACGTTGTTAGATAAGTATAGATATAAAAAACTAACAACCCCCCTACCCAAACATTTTTGCTAATTGGTTTTAGACAACCTTTATTATATTGTTATTGCTACAAAATACTTACGATAAAGCACCTCTCACCCCAATAATTCAGTGCTTTTAGCTACCAGGCAGTTTTATTTATTGACATCTATATTTATTTAACGCTGGCAAATTTTTAATCGATTAAAAGCTTTCATTTTTAATATAAACATGATACAATGTCCAGCGGCGAAGATTCCATTAAAAATGAGGTGTAAATGTCTAAAAATCTCGAATTTAAGGTAGGCGAAAGAGTCGTATATCCATCACACGGAGTCGGAGAAATCATTGAGATTGAAGTTCAAATGATTGCCGATACTAGTCTTAAAGTTTATGTTATTTCTTTCCCTCAAGACAAAATGACTCTAAGAGTTCCTGTAAGTAGAGCTTCCGCAGTGGGGCTTAGAACTTTGGTTAATAAAAGTGACATCCATGAAGTATATACAATTCTCCAGGGAAAGCCTAAACGTGGTAATAAAATGTGGAGCAGGCGCGCTCAAGAGTATGAAACTAAAATTAATTCTGGTGAAATATCTGCGATAGCCGAAGTTGTCAGAGATCTTTACAAAAATGTTGACAATGATCGTTCATATAGCGAGAGAACAATCTATGAATCAGCTTTAAATAGATTAGCTTCAGAAATAGCCATTTTAGAGAAGATATCTGAATCTGAAAGTTCTGCTAAGTTGATCGATCTTTTGCGAGAAAAATTAGCAGCATAATAGATCTACTAATAAAAACTAAGATTTTGTACAAAGAGAAAAAGCCGTGATTGTTTTCATGGCTTCTTTTATTTATAAAATTTTGCACTTCTATACAAAAATCATAAATAATAATACGAGTGAAATAACAAACTCTAGTTTCTCAACTAAGATTAACCTACAAATAGGAATTCAGTATCAGCAAGCTATCTTAAATTCATGCTTATTATAATTATTGAGAAACTACTCATCTCAATCTTGGTATCTTAAGCTTTAAAATAGCTATGCCAACAATCAGTACCTAACTATAGTATTCACAAATCTCCAGCAACTGGAACCTGAACATCACCATCTGGAACAAGGTTCAGTTGGATTTCTTGCTGATCTACAGTCTTCACTAACGCTTCTTGCTCTACAGCTTTCACTAACGCTTCTTGCTCTGCAGCCTTCACTAACGCTTCTTGCTCTGCTATTTCCTTTTCGTGAGCAATTTTCTCTTGTACCTCTAACTCAATACGAATACACTTATTAACAGTTTCATCCATCACTAGTTCTTCATGGTCTTTAATAATTCTTTTTATCAATTCGGGATACATTTTTGTAAAAGTTTGAATAGGACTAAAATTCACTGATTTTGATTGTTCAATAGATTCAATAATTTGTTGAAAAGCCATTATTCTTACAATAGAAAAAACATCAGGAACTTGGGATAAATTATTACCAATTGCCTTCGATATAAAATATGGTGTCAATTTACTCATTAAATCAGATTCAACATACTGGGACCATTCACCTTTCTTTATTATTAGTTCTATTGGCAATAAAATTGATCCTTTAATACGCTCAGTAATAATTGGTATCATTTCTTTTTCAAAGTATTTGTTGTATGACCCATCGTTTTCTTCAAACTTTTTACCAACTAAATTCATACCACACTGGCTTGCCTCCAAATAGGAAACTCTAAGTATATTACCACTAACAAAATATTCTGGATGAATAGCTATAATTTTTTTTATAAGATCTGGATATTTTTGGCAAAAAATTGCAGCACAAACTGGGTTGTGAGCTTGCGAATTCATAATACCAATATTAATTGCTTCAAAACAAAGGGATAGTGCTGCCTCGTAATTTTCTTCATTAGCTAAAGGACCAAGTTGAGCTGTTAACCAACCTTCCTCTAAATAGGCATTAACGCCCTTATCTACATAAAACTTATACTCTATCCACTTGCCTTTTGCTGCTGCTGCTTGAATCTTATCTAAAACATTTGTTTGTATTTGTTTTTTTATTTCTAGAATTTTATCTGTAATGATTCCATGTGTAAGAATAGGCTGGTATTCAATTTTTTCAGGCGATTCTTCCCCTTCTTTACTTTCTTCTGGATCAAATTTGGCTTTGAGATAAGCAATTTGTTTACTTAGCAATAATTTCTTGCCATGATCACCAAATTGACCGTATAAATCCCTTAAATTGCTTAAAACTTGACATAATTTAGGTGCTAAATATTTATCTACTTCTTGTTTACAAATAATATTATACGCTTCTTCGCTATACTGTATTGTTTTAAGTTTTATTGCTGGAGCAGGTAATTTTATTCCATAACTACCGAGTTTAATAAATAGATCAACTAGATACATCTTATCTTCTGGGAGATTCTCTTGTCTTTTTGCTAAAGCTAATTCAAAAAGATCATATTGATCTACCAAACTATCCATTGATTCGATAATCTGATATAATATTACATGTGTTTTTTCAGCTTTCTCAAGAAAGAATTCTCGAGTACCTTGCTCTAGATCAAGATTTAATAAAGATTGATAGACCAAATATGATAATTCTATTGATTCCACTCCCTGTTTTGCAGCAGCTAGAGCGGTTGGGGCACTTTTATCTTTGAGAATAATATTTAGAATATTTTCGCCCTGTATAAGTAAAGTTTCAGCTTTTAGATGATTTATCCAATTATTCTGGATATTTCTATTAATAACAGAACTTCCCATAACCGATAAAGAACATTCATGAAGCGATATTTTATCGATTATATTTTCAGCTATCTTAGCTCTTTGAATTAAATCCGGGAAATGTTCTAAGAATTCTGACCAAAATTTAAGATTACTTTTGGAAGCTATTATATTAACATCTGTTTTAAAAATATATTTCTGTACATTTTTAAAACTACCAGTTTTTACTATTTCCATGAGAGTTGGTTCTTCAATAATTTCTACTTTGATTTGTGGAACAACTTCTTGTACTGTTTTAAATTTTTTTGTATGTTGTTTCTTTTTCATTCTGTACCTTCCTCAAAAAACGTTAAATTAAAGCCTTAACTATTTTCTAATTTATTAATTAATCTAGATACACAATTCCAGCAAAGCTTCGATTTTAAGTTGAGCAATTGAGGTATTTTTACAATTAATAAAATATCTGTTACGTACATGGGGAATATATAAAACTTAATGATACAAATTATTTAATTTCTTCTGGCTTGATTAGTTTATGGCTGTGGATATAGTAAATATAAAATATATCATGACCAAATAAAAACTAATGAATAAATTTAAATTTCACTTAAAAGCAACTAAGAATAAAGCACGAACCGGATTCATTGAAACAGCACATGGCGTTATTCACACCCCTGCTTTTATGCCGGTTGGAACGAGAGGAACGGTAAAAGCAATGTTCCCAGAATCAGTAAAATCTACCGGTAGTGATATCATTCTTGGTAATACATATCACCTAATGCTAAAACCAGGAGCAGAAAGAATAGCTAAACTTGGAGGACTTCATAAATTTATGAACTGGTCTGGACCGATCCTTACGGATTCTGGAGGATTTCAGGTAATGTCACTGTCTGATTTACGAAAAATTACCGAGGAAGGAGTAGAGTTTAGGTCCCACATTGATGGAAGTAAACATATGCTTACTCCAGAAAAATCAACCGAGATTCAGCATTTACTTGGTAGTACTATTACTATGGTTTTTGATGAGTGTACACCATATCCTGCAACTTTTGAGCAAGCCAAATTCTCGATGGAACTCACTTCCAGGTGGGCAGAAAGATCAAGAAATGCTTTTGTTAAAAGATCAGGATATGCTCAGTTTGGTATTATGCAGGGCGGAATATATGAAGACTTAAGAGAAAAATCAGCCCAAGATTTGACTAAAATTGATTTTGAAGGCTACGCCATTGGAGGTTTAGCAGTAGGAGAAGGACAAGATGTAATGTTTTCCGTTCTTGATTATGCTCCCACGTTTTTACCAGAAGAAAAGCCCCGATATCTTATGGGAGTCGGTAAACCATCTGATATAATTGGTGCAGTAGAACGAGGTATTGATATGTTCGACTGCGTCATTCCAACAAGATCTGGCAGAAATGGCCAGGCATTTACTAAATATGGAGCTATAAATATTCGTAATAGTAAATATGCCGATGACAATACTCCTCTTGAGCAAGATTGCCCATGTCCAGCATGCGTTAATTATAGCAAAGCTTATTTACATCACACAGTAAGAGTTGGAGAAATGATTGGTTCAATGCTAATGACATGGCATAATATTCAATATTTCCAAGGATTAATGTCTAGGATTAGATCGTATATTGAAGAAGGAAAAGATTTTGACTTTAATTGCTAGCTATATAATTGTTTTTTTATTTGGTGTATTAATCGGTAACTTTACTACTACCGTATTTTATCGATTGCCACGAAATATCATGATTTGTGGATTTGACCAAAAATCAACCAGACCTCCATTTTGCTCAAACTGTGGTCATGTTTTACGTTTTTATGAGTATTTACCGATCTTGAGTTGGTTTAGTACCCTTGGAAAGTGTAACTATTGTAATGTAGTAATTACAAAGTCATATATTGCTCTTGAAATCCTAATAGGGTTAATATCAATAGTATTGTACTACCTCATTGGTCAAAATTTGGAATATTTTTTCATTTATTTTTGTTTCGCAGCCTTAGTTCTTTTAAATATTTTTATATATTCACAACATAGTTTTGTTCCAATAAAAATTACCTTAAGTATCACCATACTAGGTATGATTTATCGTACTTTAATTGATCATGGAATTTTTTTATGGATAACAAATTTATCTCTGGCTGCAATTCTAAGTTTATGGATTATACGGAAAAGTTTAGATGATAAGAATCCATATAGCTATAATAAATCTTTGGTCCATCTAATTTTGCCAGCAAGCCTATGGTGTCAGAATTATAGTATATTGTTCTTGGCTACTAGTATGCTCTTCTGGTATTTAATCTCCAGGACTACAACAAACAGATTATTTTATCCAATTTGTCTTGCCAATTTATTTTGCATTAGTTTGCACAATTTTATGACAAGTACATCTTTTAATTTCTAAATGCTCATCCCTCCTCCACCCTTCTGAAATGACTTACTAGCACGCTCTATACGACGTACTTCTGCTTCGCCATAAGATTTTAAGTCTGATTCTTTTCCACCTTCATGTTGGCTAGCACGCTTTTGCCCACCCATCATCATGTTATGAGCATAATTATCTTTTTTAGTCTCCCCAGCTATTCTTCTTGGGTTCATCACTTTATAAATTTCATATATTGCAAACTCTTTCATGGATTTTTTGATGTTCATTTTTGCTTTTTTATCCAAAGGATATTTATCATCAATACCATTGCTAATATCAGGATCATTATCTTGGTGTTTTTTAAGAAGGTCGTGACTAAATTTAGTAATATTTTGTTCTACTTCTTCATCATTAAATTTAATTTTTTTACCAGTCTCTCGATCAGTTTTAGGTTCAATCTTATTGAGATGTTTTTTTATTAATAAAATCAACTTACTTTGCATTTCATCAAGATCGATTGATTCTTCAATAATTCGATCAATAGCTTTCCCAACATTTGAATCTTTCCTTAATTCCTCCAGTATATCAAGCATTTCTGATTCATGCTTTTCTGATTTGATGTTACCAGATTTATCTTGAGGTCGATTTTCTTTACTCATAAATATCTTTACTAACTCTTTAATAAAAGAACTGCAGAAATAGTTAATGTTATATCAGTTTTTCCTGGAGAAGACACAGGATCTGCTGTACTTTCTAATATATTTGTTGCTACCGCACGCATAACTTTTTGATAAGGTTGTGGATAACGATTGTCTCCGTCAATATTTATATTTTTTATTTTAACTTCTTTTGCACCGATGATATCAGCTATTTTTTTTGCTCGGGAAAGTAATTTGCTGATAGCACTTTCCATCATTGATGTACGTACTTCTTCAATTTTCTCTAACGAGACTTCGTAGTGTAAATCATTCATCACCAGTCCCATTTCCTGTAATTGCCCAGATAAAACAAGTATATCTTCAGAAGATTTACCTTTTATTACAATAGTTTGAGATCCTTTCCAAATTTCCTTTTCATCTATTCCTTGTTTACTAGGTTTGGAATATTTGTATACAGAATATTGTTCAGTAGAAACATCTAGCACTTCTTTCTTTTCTGCAACCGCTAGCGCCTTTTTCATTGTCTGGTTAATTTTATTTTGAACCAATTTTGCAGATTCAGACTCACTCTCGTAACGCAAACTTGCTATTAACAGGTCTGGTTCTACTTGTTTTATTTCTGTTACAGCCAAATTTAAGTAAGCGCCATCTTCTTTATTAAGATCGTCTCCATAGGCTCTGGAAGCACTAAAAATAAAAAATATCAACAGGACATGTAAAAATTTGATCGTGCTTTTATCCATTTAAATATATCTCCTTAAAAATCTAATCTAAGCTTAATAGAACCTTGATGACTTAAATATTTCTCACCTAAATAACAATCATAGCCTAGAGTGACTTGTGATGTTTTCATAGCATGAGTTATACCAAGACCTAGATTATAAAAAGTCCTAGTATTTCTAGCGGTTCGCACTACTAATAATTGCTCAACATTCGCTAAACTAGCGTCAACACCTGGAGTTTTATTAAGCAGATTATGTCTTATGACACCATACACTTCTGGAGTAATACTGTAACCAGATATATTGTAGTTTTTAGCTACTGCAACACCTACACTACCTATTAATTTTGTATCAATTCCTTTTTTCACTAGCAAATTTTGGTTAGTTGTACCATATTCTTGATATCTTGTTTTTCCAATAACACCAAGTTCTAATCCAGCTAAAGGTGTAACTACAAAATTTTCCTTTGTAAGAAAATGGTATCCAGTTTCTAAAGACAAGCCATAAGTAGAAACTTTATAGTCTGCTTTTGCTATTTCTGGGTTAGCTCTGGTATTTCTTGATTCTTTATTATTAATTTTTATCTGTCCTAAAATACCTTGCCCTTGAACGTACCAATTATTCAGTAATTCTGTAATTGAATATAAAGATACTAACGATGATTTAGTATTAGTTTTATCGCCAAAATTACTATCCTTATGATTAACTTTGGTATCAATGTAACCAAAGGCAATACCAATTGTTGTCTCATCACTAATCAAAGTATCAAAACCAATTGTAACACCATTATTTCTGGATTTATAACCAGGACTTTTACCTTTTGCTTTTTGTGTGTTTAGACTCATTGAATAGTTAGTCCATATACCATATTTCTTAGCTTGATCACCAGCTGATATACCTCTTGAACCGTCATCTTCTGTAAAAAGAAGACTGTCTTTATTACCACTATTCTGACTTAAATGCGATGACACATCACCAACTAAATCTTGAATAGAATCAAATGCATTTTCGGTCACTTCAGCCAAAGCTGGGTTTAGCCCATTAACAAATTGTTGTACGCCCCCATTATTTTCAATTACTGCTCCTGCTAAATCGTTACGCACTCCAGAATTTGAGTTCACAATATTCTTTATATTAGTTAGTTCCCCAGGCGTAGGATTATCTAGTTGATCCAGAGCAGCAGCTATCAAAAGATCACGAAAATGTGGAGCTACTCGTTGAGTAATAATACCATCAGCATAACTCCACTCCGTAAACGGGTTTCTAGGAGAGACGCGATCAGCATCAACATCAAAATGTACAATACCGTTATCTGGAAGTACTATTGATCCATCATTTATAACTATGCCAAAAACCGTGTAACTTCTTGGGCTATCAAAAGGTATAGTAGTTGTTAAATCAATTAAGTGCAAATTCATAGAGCTTATGCCCTCACCGCCGCTAATGTCGAAGCTTCCTCCATCAATAATAATATTTCCAGACTTGGTATCATTAGCTGATATGTTAAATACTGATGGTCCGCTCATACCACCAATTGGAAAAATTTGAACTGGACCTTCTTCTATCAAAGGAGGTCCAACACTTCCCTGAATAGTTAAGCTATTTAATCCTAGAGAATGTGTCGAATTACTAGCTGTATAGCTCTCATTAACCGCGAACAAACTATCTTGAGTTAAAATCAGGTTAGTTTGAGAAGATGTTATATCGTCTGAGTATAAATTTCCAGATAAGGAAACGTTACTGTCATCTGCTAAACCTAAAAATTTTATATGGTTCATTCGATTGGTATCAGTACCAATATCTTGCACTATAATAGCACTTCCATTAACATCTACTTCAGAAGTGCTTACTCCTTGTACCGAGCCAGAAAATTCACCAGGTCCAAAAGGGGTTGTAGTAATGAGAGCATCTATAAAACTATTATCTTCCATGACAAATATGCTAGAATCTAAAGCATTATTGTTAATCTCGTTTTCTCCATAGAGCTTAAATTCATTTGCATAAATACTGTGGCCACTTTGAAGGGTAGTTTTTGTTGTACTTACACTTATTCCTTCTCCATGAAATACTACAGTAGGAGTTATCGTATTAAGTTTCGTAGCAGCAGACCCAATATCGGAATTAATATATTTATCATCGTCAGATCTTATAACAAGAGTACCTTGTCCATCAATATTAGTTGTAATAGTATCTAGATCAAACCTTCCTTTAGAACCAGAATTAATAGTTATTCCTTTTATATTAGAAAACGATCCTCCAAAAGTTACAGTATTATTATTATCGATAACAATATTACCAGCAGTACCACCTGTACTTAGGAAATTAGTCAATAGATTAATGGGCTCATTATCAGTAATGGTTAAAGTACTCCCAGACTGATTATTAAAATCAGCAGAACTTATAGTAGGAAATCCAGAAGTAGATATAGTAACAATATGCCCGCCGCCAAATATCAGATTGTCACCATCAGTAAAATTTGCATTTGGAGTAAATATTGCATCAGTAATATCACCCGAAGCAGTAGTAGTCTCATTAGTACTAACCACAATTGCCGCCATAACATTATCGTTTAATGCTACAATTATCGACATTGCAGAAACGCATGTTAATGCAATTTTACTAAATTTCGAAAAAGACTTGCTCATATTTTGAACCTATTTCATTAATTTAAAAAAATATTAGAGAGGTTGTAAAATTGATATCTATGACTACCTCAGCCAACTTAAGTTGCTTAAACTCCATCTTAATAAAGTATAAATTATTAAATGCATTATTATTAACAATTTAATCTAATAGTAATTTGATTATTTATCAATTATGGTGATCTTATCACAAAATTTAATATGTATTATGGTAGTAATTAATGAGCAAGAGAAAGAATTACAGTTACGTAGAGAGAAGATAATCACTTCTACAAAAAAACAATTTGATATGTTTCGACAAAAAGGTGTTTCTCTTTGTGATATAGAAAATATTGATCAATTATCTGATCAAGAAAAAAAGGATTTAGGAATATTAAGGATCCAAATAATTAATAACAAATTATATGTAGAGCATCATGTTGCTTCTATTTATCCTGGTAGCTCTAAACTTGCTTGTAATAATATAATCAAAAGATTAGATCGCATCCTAAGTACTCGTAAGATTAAAAACGTAGATTTTGTCTTTATGACAATTGACAATATTACTAATATTTCAAAAAAAACTGCTGAAATTTTAGAAAACTTTCCAGCCTTTATGAGTTCAAAAAATTTAGAATCTGAATTAGAAAAGAATAAACTATTATTACTGGATCCATACATTATAGATAATGATAAGTGGTGCAATCTTATCGCTCAAATTAAGACCGCCTCTAAGGTTTATTCTTGGAATAAAAAAACAGAACAGATCTTTTGGCGAGGATCTACAACTGGGGGCATATATAATCTAGAAAATTATCACAATCTTTATAGGTTAACTTTGGTTATGCTATCACGTAGCTTTCCTGATTTAATAGATGCTAAATTTACAAATTATACTAATTTTAGTAACGACAAGAGTGGTATATATTTATACAATATTTTGACTAAGTTATTTGATAAACTTGATATAGTAGAAGAAGTAGAACATTTAAAATATAAATATCTTATTTCCGTTGATGGCACTACAGCCGCTTGGCTTAGAGTCCCTTGGATTCTTTTGTCAAATTCTGTTCTTTTAAAACAGGAAACAGCGTATACACAAATATTTTATGTGGCTCTAGAGCCTTACGTTAACTATATACCCTTAAAAAAAGATTTATCAGATATTTTTGAAAAATTGGAGTGGTTAAAAACAAACGACAGTAAAGCCAAAATTATTTCTGAAAATGCTTCGGCTTTTTGTCGTAAATGTCTAATGCCGGAGGATCTTGATGAGTACATTACTATTGCCTTAAATGAATATCACTCATTACAAAAATTTGAATTAAACACCCCAACTCTTCAACCAGTTGTTGTACACGAGGCATTTTAGTCACTGCCATTAAGTTAAGAAAAGTTGGTTCTTTGATAATTTGTGTTGGATTTACATTTTCTAATCCTTATGTTAAGCATTGCAAACTATCAACCGTGCTGAGCTGAACTCATTATTATAACCAGATTTATAAGAAACTAAAAATACATTGATAATAGCATTTCGGTTTGAAATGCTTTATGATAAATTAAAATAATAACTTATTAACAATGTTTATGTTAAAAATATTATCCTTGCTAGTTCTTACTTTCTCAATAAACATAGCTGGCGCTTATGAAACGCCTGATAAAAAATATAAAGAAGGTTTTGTTAACATTAGCAAGCTTGACTCATCAATAATAATAAATTTAAAATATACTCATAGTAACAATATTTTAAATAAAAATGTCCCTGGCTATAATTCATCGGAAGCATTATTAACAATAGAAGCGGCCGAAGCTCTAATTGCTGTTCAACAATACTTAGCTATGCGGGGATTTTCTTTAGTAGTATATGATGCTTATCATCCATATAAAACATATAAAACATTTGAAGAATGGTCCTTAGAACCAGAGCATCAAGACATAAAAAAAACATATCATCCAAATATTACAAAAGCAGAGTTGGTTGAAAAAGGCTATATTAAAAACAAGCTTGATCATACCAGAGGAAGTACAGTAGACGTTACTATTATTCCTTTGACCCAGGAAATTAATGATCCTTGTACAATCAAAAAGCTTAATTACAAGGATGTTGGTAATATAGTATATGTAGATGATGGTACTTTAAATATGGGTTCCTCTTATGATCTTTTTGATCCGATTTCTAGCCATGATTGTAATTTAATCGAACAAAGTGCTAAAGACAACAGAGCTATTCTGAAAGAAGCTATGGAAAATAATGGTTTTGTAGCCAACGACAAAGTATGGTGGCAATATAAATTAGCTCGTGAGCCTTTTGTAGATAGCAATTTTGACTTTGATGTGGAATAACCATTGATACAGTCTAAGCTGGATCGATAACTTGACATTTAGTATCCAAATTGTTTAATTCCAATCTTAGTTGTGTTTAAGAAAAAGGATATATAAAAAATTTTCAAACTATAGCTTCTTAATTTGAATCCATTTGCTATAATCTTAAGTACTCATAACAATAAATATTTAATGTACTTAAATGAGTATTTTGCAACTAAAAGCTTCAGATCCAGCATTGTCAACCTGGGTATCTGCCTCAGCTGGCACCGGTAAAACGAAAATCTTAACAGACCGCGTCCTAAGGCTTCTTTTACAAGATATTCCTTTTAACAAAATTCTTTGCCTAACTTTCACGAACGCTGCTGCTAATGAAATGCAAGAAAGAATAATTTCTCATCTTGAAAGGTGGTCTCATTCTTCGACACAAGATTTACATGCTAGTCTAGAAAATACACTTGGTAGGAAAGCAACGAGAGATGAAATAATCAAAGCATCATCACTTTTTGAATCTTATTTAAAAACTCAAGATCAAATAAATATTTATACCATACATTCTTTTTGTCAGAAAATTTTAAAGAAATTTCCTCTAGAAGCCGGTATTTCTCCTCACTTTAAAATTATTGATGAATTCAAAGTGAAGCAAATAATAAGGAACATAAAAAAGCAAATATTTACTTTATCAGATGTTGAACCTATCTCTCGTTTCTTTGTTGAAAATTTTCACGAATTAACTATCGATGATATTTTTAATGAAATAATATCTCTAAAAATAAAGATTTTAGCAAAGAAATTAAATTCATCAGAAATATGCTCGGATCTAATGGCTTCTGCATCAGAATATCTGCTAAAATTATCAGATCACGACCCTAATATTTATGCAGATGTTACAGCAAACTATGAAACAAAGACTTTAATCGCAAATTTATTGGATAGTAATCAACCAAATGCAAATTTCAAATCTTTCTTTTTAACACAATCTGGCGAAAAGAAAAAACGTATTGTCCCAAAAAAAATAGCTAGCCCAGATTCAGAGTTTTATAAGGAACTTGAAAATATCCAGGAACAAGTATACCAACTTGATCAAACTAAGAAAACAGAACACTTAGTTTTATATTCCAAATTACTGGCAATATTAGCAGAGAAGATTATCTCCCTATTTGAAACATACAAAAGGAAAAACGCGTTTCTTGATTATGACGATCTAATAATTCATGCACAAAATTTATTAACAAATTCTCATGCTAAAGAATGGGTACTATATAAATTAGACGGTGGGATAGAACATTTGTTGGTAGATGAAGCGCAAGATACAAGTAAAAATCAATGGCATATAATAGAAGCTTTAGTTGAAGAATTTTATGCCGGAGAATCCAATAACTATCAGAGCCGCACCATATTTGTAGTAGGCGATGAAAAACAGTCAATTTTTAGTTTTCAAGGAGCAGATATTTCTTCCTTTTCATATATGAATAAATTCCTGAATGAAAAATTAAAAGGGGGAAGAAAAGCTTTTGAAACTATCGACCTTAATGTTTCATATCGATCCACTAAAGAAATTCTTACTTGCGTAAATGATGTATTTAACAAAATAGCGAAAAATAGTCCTGAAGATTTTAGCGCTAAATTACAGGATATGATACCACACCGCGCAGAACATTCTGGGTCAGTCGAGCTATGGCCTTTATGTCTTGATGAAAATGATGACACATCTGATGAATTTTGGCCATTATCTTATAAAAACAATTTTAATAATGGAAAATTTATTCTTGCAGAAAAAATTGCTAACTATGTTAAGAAGCACATAAATAGTGGCAGGATTTTACCTTCTACAAATGAAAGAATATCAGCTCAGGATTTTATGATCCTTTTTCGTACTAGAGATGATTTCACAGATGAAGTAATTAAAGCCCTAAAAAAAGCTGAAATTGATATCACAGGACTTGATAGAATTTCACTAGCCGAGGATTTAGGGATTGCAGATATAGTTAGCATTGCAAACTTCGTACTTAACCCAGAAAACGATCTCAATCTAGCCACCTTGCTTAAGTCTCCAATCATTGCTATAAGCGAGATGGAACTTTACAGTCTTGTGATTAACGCCCAAAAAAACAAGCTATCTATATGGAAATATTTAAATAGACCTCTTTCGAAACTCGTTACAGGCGAGGAAATGCAAGGAGTATACGGAGCACAAGAACCGCAAGTAGTATTTAATATACATGAGGATCCCGGCACCGTAAGCACACAGCAGTTACCGTTAGTAGAGTTTCGAGAGAGGTCTAATACGGAAAAACAATATTCTCTGATAAAAAATAAACTTGAAGAATTTTTATCCTTATACGAGAATTTACCATTAACCAATTTTTTTCTCTATATCACTGATGTACTAAATTATAGGAACATTTTAACTAAAAATGATGAAGTAATAGATGAATTTCTAAAACTCAGTAAAAATTATTTTCTTGAGTATGGCAATTCATTGCAAAATTTTATTTACTGGTTTCAAGATCATCAAATAACAATAAAAAGAGACACAGATACTAAAAATAAACTTCGTATAATGACTACTCATGGATCGAAGGGTCTACAGGCTCCGATTGTAATATTATGCGACACTACAAAGCTCCCAAATTCAAGCCAGCGATTCATTTGGGATGAAAACAATCAATTACTATCAGCAAAATCATCTTCTTATGTTCCAGAATTCTATGAAATACTTAAAACAGAAGAACAGAAAAAAGCGTATCAGGAATATTTGAGATTACTATATGTTGGTATGACAAGAGCTGAGGATCATCTAATCATTTGTGGTTATCAAGGTAGAAACAAGATTCCAGAAAAATGTTGGTATGAATTAATAAGTACTTCTATGCAGGAAATTGGCTCTCTAGATATAAATGGTAACTTGATTTATGGATCCCATAATTTAGATATTGTAGCACAAAATTCATTACCTAGTACCAAGGATAAGGAAATAATCGAGGATAAAATATTTAAGCCTCTGGAACCTTGGACACTAAAAGAAAATTTGCAAGAATGTTCTGTAAATATGAAAGATAAGGTTTCATATAATAGCTCTTTGTCATTAGAATATGGCATAATATTCCATAAAATCCTTGAAGATGCTGTAGGAAGTAAAAATCTACATAATGCTAAGGATCATCCTTTGATTAAAACCTTGGATGACAATCTGCAAAGAAGAATAAAAAATAGCTTAAAGAAACTTACCTCTAATACTCAGTTTAAAGAATTATTAGAACATGAAATAAAAACCGAAGTATCTTTTGGTTATAAATCAAAATCGGAAATAAAAATTGGCAGAGTTGACCTGTTGGTAATTTGTGAAAATCAAATTATTATTGTTGATTATAAATCCGGTAATGATAATTCATCTAATACAGATTTAGTTCCAGATTCTTATCTTGAGCAATTAAAATTTTATAAAAGCACTTTCACAGAAATATATCCAGATAAAAATATAAATTGTAAAATTCTGTGGCTTGAAAACGGCTTTATGCAGGATATCTGCTAATCTGAATGTTGTTCAGCTGAATCACCTAATAACAAAGACAATGAACTAGACAGCCTTGAAAACATTCCTCTTTGCACGATTGCACTTGATTCCTGTGAAGCTTCCACTATTTCGGGGGAAACCAATACCCAATCAAACTCATCTTCTTGCAACATCCGAAGTTAATTTTATAAATTCTACTAAGACCGCTGCTTCAGAAATTGCTGATGTATAATTAAAGTATTTAGCAGCTAAATAAATATGGTAAATTGTCAAAAGAAATATAATTTATTCTCCTTTAGCTTGAGGTTTTTATGTTACGTTTCTTTAATAATCTTCTGTAAAGGAGTCAAATTAGTAAATATATTTACTAATTGTAGGGTACTTAGTAGGTATGATATTAACTATGGCACGGAAATAAATAATAAAGTGCAATTATTATAATGTCTAAAGCTCCAGAAGAACCTAAAGCAGGAAGGTTTGCAACTGTTAAAACTGCTTTTAATTACGTAAAAGATTCAGCTCCTGTTAAGATAGTAACTGGCAGTGCAGTTGTACGTTCTATAGGAGTAGTCACCGTACTTGCTAGTGCTGCTGTTGCTACTGTTCCTGCGACAGTGATTGGAATTGGATCTATTGCAATTGGCGCTGCTATGGATACTGCTGATACTAGGAATCTTAGGTTATTAAAAAAAGAAAACTCCCTTTTAACCAAAAATAGAAAAGCACAAAATCAGCAGAATGAATTACTTGAGAGCCAGCCACTACTTGCTGAAGTTTTGAAAGATAAGTTATATGTTCCTAGCCGTAGTGATCAAAATTCTTTAACTGATAGATACATAGATACTGCGCCACAATCGTCTGTAAATATTAGTTCTTACGGGAAGGCTTTAGTTAAAAACTCTATTGATGTTATTAAGAATGGGTATGGTGCGATTGTTACCCCTTCTCTTGGAAGTATAGGTAAGGTAGGTAAATCTGCTTATGGCCTTTATGGAGAAAGCAAAAAACAAGCAACTAAAGAAGAAATAGGTTTACAATTTAAACAAAGTATTGATCAGGAGCGGAGCAAGCCTGATACTCCAGGTTATAATGATTTAACAGAACTTGCAGAAGCTACAAGAGCACAAAGAGTACAAACTTTAGCACTTAAAAAAATGGTAGATAGTGGTTCATTTCACAATGCAACACCTGAAGAAATTGTAGCAAATTTTGAAGCAGCAAAACAAGAGGTTCTTAAAACTGAAAAAGCTATTGTTGATACAAGAGGAGTGGTTGGCACGGTTAAAAGCTATGCTAAAGATTTTGGTCTTGCACATAACCCTTTCTCTAAATATAACAATTTGGATCAACTAAAATCTAATCCAGAACAAGAACCTATTAAAAAACCTGATCCTGATATAGTGCCCAAGCAATCTAGTACTAAGGTATTACAAAGCGATAAGGCAAAAAATAGAAAAACTGCAGTTAATATAGCAAAAGAAGTACAGGCAAAATTAAAGAACTCTGAAAAACCTAAGCATAAGAAGAGACGCCACCACCCTAAGAAAAAGCATCGAAATTCTGCTCATCACCTCTAATTAATGATAACATATTCCCCCTTTAGTCTAGCTAATTCGTTCAGTTATAGCATGTGATTGGTATAACTCAAGGTGCTGGGGAAGTCATATTTGTGAATATATTCTGAGTAAATTTTATAATAATCTTCTATAAAACTGTATAATTCTGTGACATCTCTTTTCATACCTGTGTTTATTGTGTTTCCAAAAACAAACACAGGCGCCGTCTCCTTACTACCCTAGAGTAGCAAGAAGGGTTTATTGTGCGAAAAATCATATCTCCCAGATCCTTGATCTTTTGCTATAAACCCCTCTTAAAATTTGATATTCATCTAATCTCAACACTACCATCGTCACCAGTTAGAGATCTTGCATACTCACTATTTTCACCTAAACTAACTTCACTTAAACCCGATCCAGGTTCATTATAGTCTTCTTCGAAACTCTCCGTAATTGTCTTATCTGTCGTCTTATCTGTTGTTTTGGCTTTACCCTCATATCTTTCCTCATCATAGTTTTTATCCTTCTCTCTACTACTACAACATGAATTTCCAAAAAGCCAGTCCCAAAATGATCGTTGTTTTGACATGCATTATTCTCCACTACAAATTAAATATAAAATGATAGCTACAAAGAGATACGTAATTAAAATAGTAAACCTATATAATTAAGAATCAGTTAATGCATTAATTAACTCTTAGCGCTAAGCAAAATGCTGGCACCGTCAAGTTAATGTGTTATACGACAGTACCATTGAAGGCTCTTTATACGGCATCCTCCTTTGCTTCGCATACACGATAGTCTCCAGCCAATTCTAAAGCATGATGATCATGTTGCAGAAGGGAATAATGATGACCAAGAACTGCATCTATAGCTTGTTCCACAACAAGCTTTGTTCTTTGATGCTCTGGTGGTTGGTCAATTATAGCTTGCCAGACATCATGAACCAAATCCTTTTGCAAGTGTTTTGGTATCATACCAAATTTTCCCATATTCTTTTCTAACTTGTCTTTAAGCCACTTAGTGCACTGAGCAGTCCTAAAAATCAACTGTTCACCTACTAGTGGGGACACCAGACATTCATTAACTATATTCATGATTACTTTTGCCATATATTCAGCTGCAACTTTAATATGCAAAGTATTTTCAGGGATAGGTGATTGCTCTTGCAATTTTACTCTGGCATAGGGTTGATATTGTTTATCTAATAAAAATTCTCCAATGTTGCATCTGATATCACCGGAAAGAGGGAAAAAATAACTTGCCTTTGAAGTAGTGCATAATAATTTCAACTTGACAACATATTCATCTAAAGCAGCTACTTTCATTCCCTGTCTAAGTTCATCTACAAATAATAAATGCTTTACAATGTTAACACCCTGTAGCGTCGCTGGTTTTTTTATTATTGATTCAAGCCTATTCCCCAATTGTAAGTATGGTATTACTATTTCAGGAAATTTGCCCACTAAATACTCCACAAATTCACCTCGTCCATGGGCAAGCGCTGCATCACACATCATTCTTACCCCATTTACAGAAGGTATCATCATACCAATTACATATTCCATGGTGTTAGTATCCCCGTTAATTACTAAATCTTGTAGTAATTTCTTCTCAACTTCCCTAGAGGATAGCGCATAACTGTTTCCGTTAAAATAGCCACCCATCATTAAATTAATAATATCAAAATTTCCTTGCAAAGCAGAGGATACAGCGTAGTCAATTAGTGAATCTTTAATAAGCTCTGCCGCTTTAGTTATGCCATGCAAATGTTCACCTTTTCTCATCATGTCATATATTACCTCACAAGCTGCTTTTAACACATTCGCTGAGATAGCTTCTGAAAAACGATTGTTTTTAGCTTGTTCAATAATGCTTCTACCTTGC
>CAMCTQ010000005.1 GCA_945878545.1 Rickettsia typhi | reverse complement strand
TCAGTGTTCCAGGTTTATGGCACAAGCAGCCTTAGTTAACAATAAGTTAATATATTAACTTATTGTTAACTTAAATCTCATACAATTAAATTACGCACGTGTACAAGATTTAAATCTTAAGTTTTTAATTTAGTAATATATAAAAATCTAATTTTAGGAGAATAATTATGTTTCAAATATTTATGATGGTAACTAACGGTGCTATGTGTTTTATGAGTGCCGTTTCATTCGCCAAGTCCCTTTATGATAATTGCGTTCATCACAGAACTGCTGCGCAAGCACAACCACAAGATGTTCCTCACCCAGTTGCACCTCCAAAACTCCTGCATCTTAGTTCTGGTTGTATGCACCACGATCATCATAACTCTAAAAAATTACCTACCTTTACTGTTAATTTGTCTGGTGCTATTAAAACCGAGGAAAACCACGATGATATTGAAATGGGATAAACTAATAATCAAAGCTTTATATTGCCCCAGAACATAGGTAGTTTTCTATCCCCTCTTTCTGCGACAGGGATAGAAAACTACTTGACGAGCAATCCAAGGTTATATATAATTGCCGTGTTTGGCGTAGTTTGCGTTTATTTAAACATTATTAACCAAAACAAAATTGTTATTGTTAAAGAAGAATCTAATTGATGGCATTAATTAATAAAATATTTTTTCAAACTACTCTTCTAAGCGCGCTTCTAGCACTCCGCTGATGGCGGATCATATTCTTTTTCTATTGTATATTTATAAATTCTTTCATCACAACCAAATCTAATTAGGAATCTTGGTTATGTGATACTGTCATTAATTCTTACTTGAGGATAGTTATGTCTAATTCACGAATGGTAGCATGGTGCGCATGGTTTATCGCATCTATATTCTACGCTTATCAGTATATTTTAAGGGTAATGCCTAATATCATGCTACCAAACATCATGCAGCAATTCAATATCGATGCTGCTGTTTTCGGGCAATTTTCTGGGGCTTTTTACATAGGTTATTGTTTACTACATCTACCAATTGGGATTATGCTTGATCGCCACGGACCGAGGAAAGTAATGAGCGCTTGTATTTTACTAACAGTTATAGGTCTACTTCCCCTTATATTTACAGAACATTGGATATACCCAATTATAGGTCGATTTCTTATTGGCGTTGGCTCTTCAGCTGCAATATTAGGAGTTTTTAAAATAATACGCATAACATTTAGTCAGCAACATTTTACCAGGATGTTAAGTTTTTCAGTGACAATTGGTCTTATTGGCGCAATTTACGGAGGTGTTCCAGTAAGCTATTTGTGTGAAACTTATGGCCATAAAGCCGTCATAGAAATCTTGGCAGTACTTGGAGTTGTCTTTGCATTTATCACCTATATGCTTGTGCCAGAAATAGCTAGCAATCATAAGACTACTATTATTTCAGATATCAGAGCAGTTTTTGCAAATCCTAAAGTTATAATAGTTTGTTGTTTAGCTGGATTAATGGTTGGACCTTTGGAAGGTTTTGCTGATGCATGGGGTTCAGAGTTTTTAAAACAAGAGTATGGTTTTGAGTCCAATATTGCAAATTACCTAACATCTATAATTTATATTGGTATGTGCTTTGCTCCAGTCTTAAGCCGTATAGCAGAAAAAACAGGGCGTTATCTTGAAACAATTACAGGAGCAGGGATTGTCATGCTAGCTGTCTTTGTAATGCTTGTTGCAGGGATCCTTGAATATAAAAGCATTACCATATTATTTTTTATTGTAGGAATATGCTGCGCTTACCAGATCTTAGCAATTTATAAGGCTTCTACATATGTGCCAGAAAATATCGCAGGACTTACAACAGCAGTGGCTAATATGATCATTATGAGTTTTGGTTATATATTTCACAGCGTAATAGGTGCCATCATCAAATCATACAACACTACAGGAGAAGACCTTGCCATGACCTATGGAATTGCCTTCATACCAGCTGCTTTACTTGTTGGGGTAATAGGATTTTTAATACTTATCTATCAAGAACAAAAAAACTATAAGAATTAATATGGCACCATTTTTGCTTAACACTAAATAAGTTCGAGTTGCGTATGATACAAATAATATGCTACTATAGTAATAACAGATCAATTAAAAATTAAGGAGTTAAAACAATGCCAATAGGTTCAGTAAGCAGTAATCCTTTGGATAAAATCCAAAGTTACAAGGATCCGATGATGAAAAGATTAACTAAAGCACAACAGCCTAGAATAGATCAGGTTAAGCTTGATCATGAGAATGCACTTGAGAGATCTGCTGCTTTAGGAACCTTAGGAGGCTTGGTAAGAAATTATACTAAATATGCACATATTCTACAAGATCCGGCTACCAATCCGTTCAACAAAAAGGCACCGAAGTTAACGACTACGGACACTCTGAAACCTGAGCAATATATTAGCGTAGAAACTAGCAGCACAGCTCCTAAAATGGCTTTTAATGTTAGGGTAAATGCAATAGCTACAGCTTCTAAAATAACTTTTGACACGCCACCTTGGTACAACTACGACCCAACACCAAATGCAGAAGGCCCTTCACTAGTACTGGATGGCGTACTGTCTATTGATCCTGGTAATGGCCCTACGGTGGATGTTCAAATCAATGATGGTGACACCCTAAGCGCAGTGCTCAGAAAAATTAATAATAGTTTTAACGATAATGGAATCAAAGCCAGTGCTACTACTGTTCGATCAGGTAATCAGGTTTCTATTAGGATTGATCACCAGGAAATGGGCCCTAATGCCCTAAATGTTGTTTGGGCTCCATCTAACCCAATAGATGATTTTAATCTAAACCTCAGATTTCGAAATGGTACACAAGCAGATATCACTATCGACGGAGATCCAATTGCTCTGCAAGACAGTAATCTTTTCGAAAATATTATACCTGGTGTAACTATAAAAGCGCTTGCGCCTAACGACCCTTTAGACGTTGCGAAAACCCAAAAAGTTGACATAGTACCTGATACTTCAGATACAGGAGCTATCGCAGACATTCGTAAATTCATCATAGCCTATAATGACCTGAAAGTCTTTCATGCAAAAATGACAGAGAAGACTTCTTTAAAGGATTATGCCGATACAGCAGTTCTACATAACGCCCCTGAAATAAGACAAGCTGGTCAATTACTTGATAGTATGTTTCAACTTGGTAGTGTAATTGGTACTGGAAAATATACATCATTATCTGAAATAGGTATTGGGCCAAAGCCAGCTGATGCAACTTATGACGCACCTTCTGAGACAAAGATTTTAGATGTGGTGGACTATGCAAAATTGAGCAATGCTCTTAATAATCATTATGACGACGTTATCTCATTGTTTAGAGGCGGCCTAAAGGTTACTGCCAACTCACCGCGAGGTTCAACATTAGACCTGTCTTTCATGACTGATCTACTAGACACTAATCTTTTTGGTAAACCTATGACGGTTACCCTTACCCCAGGAGCTGGCGCTGGGGACGTTATACAGCCCCAGGTTCAAAAGCGTGATGACAATGGCCAGCTGATGTTTAATCCACCCGCCATTCTAGGTGGTCCTCCTGTTCCTGTAATGGTTGACGCTAATTGTGTTAAGGTATCTATCCCTGGAATAACAGATATAGGTGGACCCGACGTTCCTATCTTAGGAACATACACCAGAAAGGGCGCCGATACTTATGGTTATATAGATTTTAAAGGCACACAATTAGAAGGTCTGCGATTAGTATGGGATTCAATGGGGGTAACTGGTGGAGCTGATGAGACTTTTACTATAGAATTGTCTAAAGGTCTTGCTGATACTGCTTATTTCAGATCAAGCGATTTAGCTAGTGAAGATGGGCGCACAGGTACCATATACCTTGGCTCACAACTAGTGCAACAAAAAGCAAAGGATTTAGATGCTGAAGAAAAGAAATTAGAAGCTGCGCTTGAGGAAAAACTTGAAAAGATTGAGCAAGAGTTTGATCAAATTGCACAGTTAGCTATCATGCACGAAATCTTTGCCGATGCTATTAACAGCATAATAAACCCTAGCTAACCTCTGGCATCAAAAATCTGCAAAGCCTTAGAATAGTGTAATAAATTAATTGTCATTCCCACGAAAGTGGGAATCCAGTTAATAAGCCGTCATCCCTGTTTTTACTGGGATGACGGCACCTCTTAGGCATGGGCATCTATCTTAAAACCACCCCTTCTTAGATTCCCGCCTTCGCGGGAATGACTAGAGATGCAGGGGAATAACATTGGACAGGGAATGGAATGACACTGCTAAAAATGATTCAAAACCATTCTTTATCATAGAATTTAAACAACCGAACATTTTTCGCTTAAGCTTGACACGACTTGTAATATGTTGTAGACATTACTACATAATTCAAGCTTTGTACAACATATCATAAATAATTAAACTTATGGATTTAAAATCTCTTGAAAAATATAAGGTAGCAACCGTTAAAACATCTGATACAGTAAATCAAATGCTGTTTGTATTTGATGAATCAATAAAGTTACTTTATTTGGCAAAAAAAGCTCTAGCTGAAAAAAATTACGACCTGAAGCATGATATCTTAATGAAAATAGCGGATACTTTTATGGTATTAAGATCAGGAGTAAATACTGAAGCTGGTGAAATACTTGTAACGCTAGATAAGTTTTATGAAGGAACGGTTACTAAAATTCATCAGATTAACATAAGCAGCGTAGATCCTGAAGATATCGATGTTGTCATTGATTCTATAAAACAGGTCAGAGACTCTATTCAAGAGGCTCAAACAAGCCCCGCTGAAAAATAAGACTCAGGAATGATATCAATCACCAAAATTATTATCTAATTCAAGTGATTAACTCTAGTAATCTTCCGATGATGGCTCCTTGTGAGATAGAGAAGGATGAGAATCGACTATACCTTTTACTTGCTTTATAATCTTTGATCCAATAACCACAGGTGCCTCCCCTTTCTTTATAAGATCTATAATTTTCTCAATTCTTAATAATCGTTTTTTTATCTCATCTGGTTTTAAACCCCTATCCAAACCTGTAGCATAATCCGCACGCAAATATTCAGCAGCTTTGATAGCACTATCTGCTAAGTATTCTTGTACTTCCGGAGTAGAGGTAGTCTCACTTTTTATATAACTAATTATCTTGCCCTTAACTTCCGCTTCAAATTTTTTTAACTCAAGGTATCTTTCTGCTTGATTCTTCTGCCCCTCTACCCTTTGGCTACCATGACCAATTATTATAGCCATATCATGTTTCAAAGATTCCATAGATTCTTCCTTGCCTAAAATACCAACTATAGGAGAGTATTTTTCTAAAATATTCGTTACAAATTCTTTCAGATTTTCTGAATCACCTAGGAATTCTTTCGCTCCACGCTCTAATCTTTCAGTGTTATCAAGATCCTGGTTGATTATAAGGCTAATACTTTTAGTTATAATAAAGGCTGTCTTAGATTTCGCCTTAGACAAACTTTTAGCTTTACCAGTAGCAATATCTTGAGCAATCTCTTGTAGTATCTCACTAGGTTCTAGAGTATTCTCAATAGCCGTAGCGATAATAGATCTAGCGATAATTTTTGACACCAACTCGCTAGAATCTATAGTTTGATAGTTATTAAGATAATATTCGGCAAACTTTATCAAATATCCAAAACCCTTGATCTCCAGTAATTCTGGATATTTCTTTATATTTTCTGCTATTTTTAGCAGTTCTTGTTCGTTATCCTTGGAAGGAAATCTACTGTCTTCATACTCAGCAAGTGATGTTACAATATTATCAACATCTTTTCCCTTGAAAATTTTGTATATTAAGCCCTTAATTTTATGAATCATCGATTGTATACATATATAATTTATTCTATCGTTCATAGTAACTGAGACAACTCATTTATTCAAGCCAATCAAAAACTCTAAAAAACCTATGAATTATTATCTTGATATTTAAAACACAAAAATACTTATTTACAAAGCTTTAGTTGCTCGATCATTTTAGAATATTGATCAATAAACAAATCTCCACTCAAATTTATTTGATCTGCTAAAACCCAGTTTTCACTATCAAGCTGAACTATTATTTTG
The DNA here is from genome assembly GCA_945878545.1 of Rickettsia typhi. Lineage (GTDB taxonomy): Bacteria > Pseudomonadota > Alphaproteobacteria > Rickettsiales > Rickettsiaceae > Megaera > Megaera typhi_A. Next base: position 17,419 of record CAMCTQ010000005.1, on the reverse strand, counting down.
TTATATTTTGAATATCCTTGGCTACTTTGATCAATATCTAAAACTATACATTTTATAGAATCAGAACTTAAAACATCATCTAATTTCTGCATATTTTTTAGACTAGTATTTGATATTTGCAAAACCTTTAACTGAGTATTATTTATTGATTTAAAAAAATGCTCTAAGCTATCACTCAGCAAGGCAACAGGAGCAAGCTCTGCAAGCTCTGATCGTTTGTTTTTATCAAGATCGTCAATTCTAGCAATAGCTTCATCCAAATTTTGTCGAACCTCATTTGCTATTTCAGGAAAAGTTTGAATAATCACCTCTGCAAGATAACTATGCAGTACTTTAACATTTTCTAGATCAAGCCAAAAATGCCAGTTAATGCCATCATTAATACCCCTAAAATTTATAGAAGAGAAATCACTAATTTTTACTTTTCTGCCCTTATAATTAAGAATCATTGAAGAAATCAAATTATCAAAATTATCATCAATATAAATAATCATCTCAGCCTTATCTACCAAAGATTTATCACTTGGTTTAGCACTGTGGTGATGTGGGCATCCTCCAGATTTATCTAAAATCACAACATCTGCCTTATCTTTTGTTAGCATGGCTACAAGACTAGCTATAGGTGCAATAGTAACTACAATATTAGGTTTAGAATATGCAATTTGATTAGTGAAGAGAATTATTAAAAAAATTACCAAGAGATCTATTTTATTTTTCATGGTTTTGTTTGGCCATATCAATTAAGTCCTGTTTGGTCAGCATAAAGTCCTTTTCAATCCACTTTCTTTGTATATAAGCAAGCTCATCCCCTATCTTATTACTGCTAATGCCAAGAGATAACATATCATTACCATCGACTGGGAACACTGGCTTCTGCTTATCTTTTAATTCTAAAAATACTTTCTCAATTTTTTTTTCTACTTTAAAAATAACCGCTAAAAAAACAAAAAACTGAGCGAAGTTGTTATTCTCTAGCCATATTTTTTTTAAAAACCACTCATCAATATCTTGTTGCTGTATCATAGATAATAAATTACTAATAGCTCTTGCTTCTATACGTGAAAATTTTAAATCAATCAGCTGCGTATAGGATATAATACCTCCAAGAACAAATAACAAAGCATATTTTGTCTCATTAGTTAAAGAAATATCGAGCTTATACGCTATAATTTCAGCATCAATAAACTTAGCTAACCGCAAATTAGATATAGGTAAAATTTCTTGTAGTATAGATGAATCATCCATTAAAATAATTATATCAGAATAATTTGGTAATTTTAGAATTAAGTCAAATTCAGATTTTATTCTCTCTCTTGATAAGTTTTTCAGGAACGATTTATTATTGATAAAAGCTTTTAGACTATTTTTATCTATTTGATTGCCAAATTTGCCAAAAAATCTAAAAAAGCGTAAAATTCTTAAGTAATCTTCTTTAATACGCGAATCAGCGTCACCTATAAACCGAACACACCTGGATTCTAAATCTTTGATACCGTCAAAATAATCATAAATTTTCTCCTCAAATGGACAATAACTAAGCGCGTTAATTGTAAAGTCCCTTCGAAGCGCATCAAGATAGAAATCATCTGTATATTCAACTTCAGCATGCCTACCATCTGAACTTATATCTTTTCTTAGAGTTGTAACTTCAAACAATTCGCCATTATATAAAACTGACACTGTACCAAATTTAATACCAGTCGGTATCACCTTCTGCCCTAAAGAATTAAAAACTTTCGTCACCTCTTCTGGAAGCATACTGGTTGCGATGTCTACGTCTTGTGATTCAATGCCAATAATAGCATCCCGCACCACACCACCAACTAATCTAGCTTGATGTTTTTTAGACTTTATAATTTCTAAAATAGAAATATAGTTTTGAGATTTAATATTCAGTTTTTTTTTGAGTTCTAGCATCTGTAATAACTAATCTGAGCTATGGATAAGGGTAGAATTAGCATGTAAATATGTATTCCCTCACCACTCCCTGTCACATCCCCCCTCGCCACTCTGTCATCCCCTCGTAGGAAGGGATCCAGGCTTATTATTTCTGGATTCCCGCCTATTGCGGGAATGACATCGGTAGTAGTTGCACAGAGATGACAACATAACTAATAAACCTACTAATCTCTTATCCATAGTTCAGGTTAACTATAGTCATTTTGATGAATTAGGTTGTAAGTATCATTCCCAGCAAAAGCTGGAATCTACTTAACTAGAAGACATTATCTTTTCAAGTAAATTACGCGTTCCTGCCGCTATACTAAAATTTATTAGCAGGCTTTGTATAGCTCCTGACATTTTCTCTGCTCTATCAACAACATTTATAGTAAAATCACTTGCCAAAGTCTCTTTCGCATTAGATACTCCAGCAACATTGTCAATTTTTGCGGCTTTGACTTCCTCAAGCGCATCCTCAACTCTAACTTGTAACTCTTGATGATTTTTAGTAGCCTCGATAATTGCAACATCTACAGCTGATTTCCCTATTTGGTCTCCAGGCTGACTATACTTATATGCATTTAATGCTTTGATAAAAGGGGCTATATCTAGAGCTGTCACCATGTTAGCATCTATAGATTTAGTCTCTGAGATATCAATCAAATCAATTCCTTCATCAACATTTGCAAAATTCTTCTCATCTAATTTGGTTATGTCGCCAGTGATTGGGGGAACATTATCTGTTTTACCACCAAAAATATATTTACCTGAATCCTTTCTGTTTAAAACAGTCGCTAATTGTACTAAAGTTTTATCTGCTAGCTCATCACGAGTCGGTGCACTAGCTGAGGTATTGGAAGACGCTCCCTGGAAATTACTCATAATAGAACGTATATCATTTAGTGCAGTTTGTTTAGCAGTAAGCTTGGACCCTGCAGTACTAGTTGTTGTATTATATATTTCCCCTCTTGCAAGACGAGCCTGCAAGGCATCGTACTGCCTGTCAAGACCAGCTTTCTCAAGCTCATTTCTTGAGGAAAATCTTGATTCGTCTAGAACTCCAGAAGCTGAAGCTCGGAGATTTGCAGTTAACTTTTTGACATTCCCCCCTATACTACCATTTAATATGCTAGAAGGCGTCCTATTTAATATATCACTTACACCCATAATAAACCCTTATTTTTTAATTATAATTAAATTTGTTAATTTCTAAACAATGTATCAAAAACTCTATCTGCCACATTCTGCACCATTTTTCCATAATTAGCAATCACTGTCATAAATTGTTTTAATTCTAAAGAATAAAAATATTGCTCATAGAGATCAGGACCAAAAAGTTTTGTCATCTCCTTATTTAAAGATTCAAGCGCCTCTTGCTGCACATCATCTATATCCTTTGCTTCATTATATTGGCCACTTATTGCTCCTGACACTAATGTTGCAAACTGTTCTATGGTCGACGAAAACTCACCACTTGCAATGCCTTGACCTGTGAAATCTAACTCAGACGATGATAGATTTTGCATATTTATCAATACTTCAAAGGAACTAGAACCTATAGTATAGTCAGAGATTGTGATTATAGCATCAGGATCGCTGACTCCACCAGCAAAGTTTACAGCTACTCCTGCACCATTCATTTGATTCCCAGCATTTAATGCTGGCGTTACTGTCAAGCCATTGCCAAAGTCTCCTTTAGTTTTAGCAGTAAGTTTTATCCCACCCCCGACTATTTCAGCAGCAAACCTAAGCGTAGGATCAGCATTTATCTGAGCTGCTAAATTTGCCAATGAAGTAGGTAAATCAACTCCTAATGCCACTGGCACCTGACCAGGCCCAGCAACACCAAAAGTAAACACTTGTCCATCAATAGTTATTGTATCGGCTGGAACGGCTAAAAAATTTTGTAGAAAATTCAAATTCACACTAGCTGCCACAGTACCAGTTGTAACTTTAGTCGGTGTACCTTTATTCAAGCTGACCATGCCGGTTGCAAGCTGCCCTGGGTCGTCATTAATTACTTTACTAACAGAAATTTTGCCAGTTGTTTCATCAAAATCAAAAAAGTTATTGATTTCAAACAACCTTGAAAAATTACCAGCCTGCATCGAATTATCCTTAAGATCACCATTTTGAATGGCAAGGCGGTAATCCAAGCTGTTTGTCTTAATTACCAAATGCCCTTCCACACCACTAGATGGATCAGTTATTTCATTACCATTATCATCTACTAACATCGCCTTTGCAACACCAGTATGCGACGTAAGCCCAGCTGCAACAATTTGTCCTACTGGTGGATTAGCCTGCCCAGTTTGGTACGCAACACGACCATTAAACTTTGCTGAATTTTCATTAGCAGAGTCTTGGTCAACTTTAAAAGTTACAGTACCTTCCTCTACTACACCATTATCACCAGTTACTCTGACCCTTACTGCGACATCAACAACTGGACCACCAGCTACAAAACCACCCAAAGTAATCGGCACACCGGTTCTAGTATCAATTCCTTTGCCTAAAGTAAATGCTGGTGGTAACGCCTCTGCTTGTTGATTAACCCCAGCAGGATCTCTTGCCACACCAAGAACCTCAATTTTACTACCAAAATAAGCACTACCTTGCAAATCAAGATTGAAACTCCAGCGTCCATCACCTCCTATATCGCTTACACCAGCAAGCTGTATGTTATTAATTAATTTCTGACCATCAACTGGGCCACCATTTGACGATATAGAACCAATCGCTACCCGAGCCCTTGAAGGCGTTATATTGAGCTTTTGATTAATCTCTTGAATAATCTCTAAAACCGTCGGCTGACCACCAATTCCTTTGCCTTTGAATGTGCTAAAATCAATAGTTGCTGGATTAAGCTTCCCTGCTCCACCTGCTAGCTGCGCTCCACTCTGATCAATAGCAAAGAAAGTTACTTTCCCTTGTAAATCAAGTCCTTGACTACCAAGCACAGCTTTTGCTCCCCGAAAACTTGTTTTTGGGGGGTAAGGACTACCGTTGTTATGCACACCATTAACAGCTTTTGCAACACCCAAAGCAAGACTTTTTATAGCATCTCCTGCAAGGGGCAATTCAACATCACGCAAGTTAATCCAACCTTCGATTTGACCACCCTTCATTCCTTGAAGAGCCATATTATCGCTACCACCAACAATAGGAGTCGCTGCAGATAGTACCTTATCTCTACCATTCTCTGTACTAACCTTTGTAATTGTCACCGCAGGTATCGTCCCACCAGTTAGAAGGTCACTAGTTTTTGCTCCTGGATAAGAGAACTCGGCTCTACTAGTTGCACTCACTAATTCATAACCACTACCCTTGATCATAAGATTCGCAACACCATTATGACCATAATATGTTTGAACTTCCAACTTTTGAGAGATCTCTCCTATTAACCTATCTCTATTGTCATACAGATTCTGAGGAGCCCTAGACGTTAGAATATTTTGATTTAACAAATGCAACTGCTTAAGGCTTGAATTTAATTGCATCAACCCATCTCTCAAATCATTATCAGCATCTACTCTCAAAGCATTAACTTTATCTGTTGCATTATTAAGAGCATCACTAAGCGCCACACCTTTGGCTACAAAAGCTCTCTTCATAGAGACATCATTCACCGCTGGTAAAACTTTGCTTTGAGAAATAAAGTCAGTCACTGCTCTGACAAGTAAAGATTTCTGAAGATCAGAGCCACTACCAATTGCTTGCTGAAGAAAAGACAAAGAACTAGATTTAGTTTGAGTCTTTGAAGACGAACTAGTACTAGAAAAAAGAATTTTCGTTTTTAACGGATCATCCCTTCTAGTAGTTACAACACTCGTTCTATAAGCACCATTCTTCCCAACTGGACTAACTTTTATCGAGGTATCCACAGCCCTTGCACCTGGTTGCTGAGTATTATCTATATTCCTCCCAACCGTGTCCAGCATCGACCTTGCATCCTTAAGAGAACCTGAAATTTGTTTAGCCATTATTCTTGTACCCTAAATTTTATTATTCAAGCTAATAGCAGGCATAACTTTTTCTAAATCTTTAGAAACCACTATATTACCTTGACTATTATAGCCATAATTTTTTGTAACTTTACTTTTTTGCGCTTCTTTATAGAACTCAATTATCTTATTACTTGCCTCAATATTTGCCCGTAAAAGAATATCATTTCTTTTGTTTATTTCATCAATCTCTAAAAATACTTCCTTAAGCTTCAATAAAGCTGGGTCGGTTTTATCAATTTGATTAGACTTCATGAAATTTTCTAATTCTTCTTGAGCATCACTAAATTCCTGTAAATACTTAACTTTTTTTTCACAAGCTTCTTCCAAAAGAGAAAGATTACCGCTCTCAAGAACTTTATTCTCAGACCGAATAGCATCGGCAAGGGGAACAGCAGCCTTGCTAAGCTTCTTTATTATAGATGCTTGGGTTATTACCCCACTTTTTTTTGCCGAAAACATAATTTCTAAGTATTTTTAAATTCAATTACAAACTCGAACAACTTCAATCAGCTCTAATCATGACTTTAAGTCAGTTGGTTCGTTTTTAGCCTTGTCAACAAGCTCTAAATATATACTGGTTGCTATTTCTCCCATTTCACCAGTTCTAGAAAGATTAACCATCTCGTTAACTAGTTCTTTGTGAAAAATTTCTTCACCAATACCACCTTGGAACTCTTTGTTCATAGTTTCAAAAACCATATTCCACATAATTCCTAGAATTTGTTTTTCAAAATCTTCCGACAGTTTTCTAAGAGCAAAATCCGTGCCATTATTGGTTTTTGAAGATTTCTGTGTTTGCGATTCGCGCGATTCCTTAATAACTGATTTTAAAGCCTGAGCTCTATCATTTGCACGAAGCTTCGCTAGGTCAGTCTTTAGAGCCTTTTGAAAACTACTAGTCGCGCCGACTCTATTAGCCTCTAAATTATTATTAATTTTTTGAGATTGTGATTTTTTATGACTATCGATTTGACCAAAATAGTCTTTAGGTTTTAGATCTCCTTGAAAATTATTGCCAAGAGTATTTGTTATAGCCATGTCTACCGTACCTCAATAACAGCATCAAGAGCTCCCACTGATTTCATATTGTGTAGGATATTAATAATATCCCTAGGCCAAACACCTAACTTATTCAACCCAGACACAAGCTCACTTAAAGTCGCACTTTCATTGAGTTGCTGGACAGCACGACCGCGCCTTTGGTCAACGAATGTATTGATTAGGTCTCTTTTGTTCTCCGGGACAGTTGGAGCCAGTTTTTCATCAAAGTCAAGTTGACCAACATTCACTATTAAATTGCCTTGCGCAATAGCTACAGGACGGATATGAACTTTATCCCCTATTACAACAGTACCAGTAGATTCATTAATAACAATCTTTGCTTTATAATCAGGCGTTATACCAAGCCTCTCTATCTCAGCAATAAATTCAATTATCTCCGTTTGACGAAAATTAGGCACTATGACCTCCACAGTACCAGCATCAAGAGCACTAGCAGTATTACCAGGAATATTATTATTTATAACATCGGCAACAGCAATAGCAGTACCAAAATCAGGAGAATATAAAGAAAATTTGATATTCTGCATATCGGCAAAATTGAAGTCTATTTCAGCCTCAACAATAGCACCGCTTTGAATATAACCATTTGTTTCCACTGAACTTGATCTTGTTTTTACATCTGCAGACGCGGGTGTAAACTCTGACAAAGCAACAGCCCCTTGAGCCACAGCATAAACATTACCATCTGCCCCAAGAAGCGGAGTAGCAAGCAAGGTGCCGCCACGTAAGCTCTTTGCATCGCCAAGGGCGCTAATTTTTACATCAATTCTAGTTCCCTGACGGGCAAAAGGTGGAAAATTAGCTGTAACAGTTACTGCAGCAATATTTTTTGTTTTGATCGTAGAACCCTGTACATTTACTCCAAGACGCTCAAGAAAATCAGTCAACCCCTTCTCTGTAAATACAGCATTTTTTAGATTATCACCAGTACCACTGAGACCAACCACTAAGCCCTGACCAACTAATAAATTCTCACGCACTCCTTCAACTACAGCAATATCTTTAATTCTCGTCTCAGCTTTTGCAACGCTAAAAGCCAGCAGTATAAAAATTGCTAAAATAACATTTTTAATATTCATAAGTTCATGCGCCTGATTATATTAATTATTTTTAAGTTAAATATTGAGGATTCTTTGCCGCAAATTCTCTTGCTTTCTCTAAATCTTCTTTAGTATCCACTGAAATTGGAATCTCTCTAGAATGGCACACACCTATTGTCATTCCATTATCGAGCGCTCTTAATTGTTCCAAATTTTCAGCTTTTTCATTCTCACTTTGTTCTAGTGACACAAATTTCTCAAGAGCCTGAACTTCAAAACCATAAATTCCAACATGGTACAAAAACTCAGAAGCCCCACTTGGCACAAGAGATCTAGAAAAATACAACGCCTTATTATTTTTATCTATTACCACCTTCACATTTGACGGAAAATTAGCAATATCCTTGCCAACTTTTACAACAGAAGTCATTATATCAAATCTATTACTTTTTAAACCTTTTATTATTTCAGATATCACAGATTCATCAATAAAAGGCATATCACCCTGCACATTCACAATATATTTTATTTTATCATGATTGGGTAGCTTTTTAAAAGCTTCATATACTCTATCAGTACCAGTTAGGCAATTTTTATTTGTCATTACCGCAGAAAAGCCTCTCTTACTAACAAGAGAAAATATCTCTTCCGAGTCAGTTGCAACAAAAACACCAGCAACTTTTGTTTTTTTTATCCTAGAAATAACGTGCTCAATCATGGTTTTGTTACCAATCATTTGCAAAATTTTTCTCTCCAACCTTGTAGAAGCAATTCTTGCGGGGATTATCACTACAACATCAGAATACATTTCTAGTTTAAACCTTTTCTATAAAAATAGTTGTTGACATACTATAGTTTTTACACGATAAAGTAAAACACATTTTATAAGTTAATGCACTATTGCACGTAAGATCAGCGTGTTTTTGCTTTATAAAATGGATAATACTTGATAAATCTAAGAATTAAAAACATTGGCGAGTAATAACAGTATTGGCTTTGTAGCAACAGATTTTAGAAGTCTATAATTGATGCAAAGTTTATCTTGTGAGCCCGTAGCTCAGCTGGTAGAGCACTTGACTTTTAATCAGGTTGTCCCGGGTTCGAATCCCGGCGGGCTCACCATTGTTAAAATTCTTTGATATTCTTCGTAATTTGAGAATTCTAAGATAGTCTTTTCTTTGATTTGATTTTTAAACCAAGTAATTTGACGTTTTGCATACTGCCTGGTTTTTGTTTTAGCTCTATCCAAGGCTTCTTCTTTTGAAATATCCCCTCGCAAATAGGAAATAATCTCATGAACTCCTAGAGATTTCATAGCCGAGGTTTTGATATTTTGATTTTTACTAATTACCCCTCTAACCTCTTCAATCGCACCATTTTCAAACATCTGTTCTAATCTCTTGTCACAAGTAGAGTACAAAAAACTTCGACTTGGTAAAAGTAGTATAACTTCAAATATAAACTCAGCTAGTAGTTTTGTATTATTTTTTTGATAATATAATATGGATTTACCGGTTTGTAAGCTTACTTCATAAGCTCTAGCTATTCTTTGCGAATCTTGCTCATTCAAAACACAAGCAGCATCAATATCTACCTCCATTAACAACTGGAAGAAATCCTTGGAAGAAAGTGATTTTTGCAAAGCCCTTACTCTTTCTCTGATCCCTGGATCTATGTCTGGTATACAACTCAAACCATTAATTAGAGCACTAATATACATACCAGACCCACCAACCAATACAGGTAACCCACCCCGACTAGCAATGTCTCTAATTTTTTTTGCTGCTTCTTCAGCGTATTCAGCCACACAATATTCAGATTCAACATCAAGAAAATTATACAGATGATATGGCAACTCATTTTTTAATTCGAGAGCTGGTGAGGATGTAAGTATGGGTAACTGCCTATACAATTGCATTGAATCAGCATTTACTATTTCTCCCCTATGTTTTTTTGCAAAGAAATGAGCAAACTGAGTCTTGCCACTAGCTGTGGGACCACAAATTACTACTATTTTATTCATATGTCTTGGCTTAAATGGAAAATGGTATTAGTTAATTATTGACATTAGTTCATCCCACTCTCTCTTGCTCATACCACTTGATTGCTGATCAACCGTTTCACCTTTAATCATCTTACGCACAATTTCTATACCAGTTTTAGATAGACTTGCGCCATGCATTCTGTGTTCTTGAAATGCTTCATATACAAATGGAACCCAAGCTTTTACTATATCAAGCATTACCTCGGCATAAACCCGAATCTCATATTGAGCATGGCTATCAGCTCTCAAGGATAGAAAATGCAGTAAATTGTGTAAATTAATTTTCCAATACCACTCAGTGTAATGATTTAGGGTCAAATTTATTCTAGCAAGCTCTCTTGTAATACCGATATTATTTTCATCGATAATGTTGCCCTGATCGTCCTCATTCATCATTCCAATGTAATTCTTATAACATCTCAAAGAATCTTCTTTAATCGTTGCAAGTACTTTTAAAGCAATATCTTCCGGTAGGGCAGTTTCACTCCTACCTTGTTTATTCACCGAAGATTGAGGAGTGAGATGAGAAGCATCTGGTAAATAAAACTCATTACTTAATATTGAATATCTAGCAGAATATTCATTCACACTAGCTGTACGATGACGAATCCACTGTCTTGCAATAAAAATTGGCAGCTTAATATGAAATTTTATATCACACATCTCAAGCGGCGTAGTATGGCGATGTCTGATTAGATAATTTATTAGCCCCTTATCTTGCAAGCTTTTTTTAGTCCCTCTACCATAGGAAACCCTTGCAGCTTGGACCACAGCACTATCATCGCCCATATAGTCTACTACCCTTACAAACCCATGGTCAAGCACTGGTATGGGTTTATATAAAATTTCCTCTAGAGCTTCTACAGTAGCTCTTTTAGTGGTGTTTTTTATTTGTAGCACCTCATTTAGTTCATTCTCATCAGACATTACTCATACCATTAATTTTTAAGTTATATTAGCTCGATACTATTATTTTTTAAGTGAACCAGATAATTTTGGCAACTCATTTACAGAAAATTCTTGTCAAAGTGAGATACTATCAACTAAATTAGATTCTAGTAAATGATTTTTTCAAAAAATAAACATAAATGTTTCTTCTCATTATATTCTTAATAATAGGCCTACTTGCTTTCGGTGGTATGATGGCAGCAGGCGAAACCTCGATAACTGCCTCTGCTCCAGGAAAATTACACAAACTAAGATCGGAAGGTAATAAGCGAGCTATAACAGTTCTTAAGATTATTAAAATCAAAGATAAAGTAATCAGTACGTTACTAATTGGCAACAGTCTATCTAATACGTTATGCACAACAATTGCGACTAGTTTGTTTATAGACGTACTAGGAGATGATCTAGGAACTATAGTTTCATCAATAGTAATGTCATTTGTAATTATCGTTTTTTCAGAAGTGGTTCCAAAAGCCATAGCTGTAGCAAAACCAGAAAAGATCGCCCTACTTATAGCTCCTGCGATTATAATACTCCTGAAATTATTTAAACCACTGAATATTTTACTTGCTTACGTGGTAAGAATATTTTGCTTTTTGTTTCGTATTAATTTAAAGCAAGAAGTTTCCGTTGAAGATGAAGTTCGTGGTGTTATCGAGCATCATATGCACGAAGGAAATGTAATCAAAGATGACAGAGATATGCTTGGCGGCATTCTTGACATAAGAAATATGGTTACTGCTGATATTATGATTCACCGAAGTAAAATATTTGCTATTAACGTTGATACACCGACTGAAAAACTTCTCAAAACAGCGATTGCTTCTAACCACACAAGAATCCCAATCTGGGAAAAAACACCGGATAATATAATAGGTATACTACATATCAAGGATCTAGCGCGCAAGATACATGGAACAAGTGCTGAAACAAAGGATATTAATGTGCGATCTCTACTGAAAGACCCAATATTTGTACCAAATAATGCTCTTGTAATACAGCAATTAAGGTTCTTTAAAGAAGGGCAGAGTCATTTAGCCTGCGTAGTTGACGAGTATGGCGATTTGCAAGGAATTATGACAATGGAAGATGTTATAGAAGAAGTTTTTGGCCAGATATACGATGAACATGATCATGCTCACAATAAAATCACTAAAAAATCTGAAGATGAATATGTGATTGACGGATCAGTATCAATCAGGGACGTTAATCGCGAATTGAACTGGGATTTACCAGAAACATAAGCTACAACAATTGCTGGTTTTGTGATTAATGAAATGAAAAGAATTCCAAATCAGGGAGAGTTTATTGTTATTGACGACCTAAAGATAGTCGTAAAAAAGAAAACTCAGAACCGAATAAAATCCTTAAATATTTTTCTACAAGTAAACAAGGACCTCAATAGTGATTAGTATTGCTGGCAATTCTTTGTTAGTTTTTTCTATAATAACTTCAATTTTGGCAATATTTGTTCAGAGTTGGAATAATGCCAAGTCATATATTTTTTGGATAAGTAGTTCTGCTATAATTCTTTGTTTTTTTCTATTAGTTTTTGCTTTTGTAAACTCTGACTTCTCGGTCAAAAATGTTTTCTTAAATTCAAGCACCATCAAACCATTAATTTACAAAATCGCCGGCAGCTGGGCAAGTCATGAAGGCTCTATTTTATTGTACGCAAGTATGCTTAGCTTCATTAGTTCTATATACATAAAAATAACAAACTATAAAAATAATACTAGAAACTTACAAATAGCTATTTTAGCATTTATTCAAACATTATTTCTATGTTTCATATATTTCACTTCCAACCCCTTTGATAATTTTAAATTTGCTCCCGACCAAGGCCTTGGTTTAAATCCAGTACTCCAAGATAAAGCTCTGTCTATTCACCCTCCATTATTATATATGGGTTATGTAACTTATATAACTGTCTATGTAAATGCTATTTTACTGCTACTAAGCCCCAAGGACAAACAAATAATACTGCAAAATAGCCTCCATCTTTCAAGCCTCGCCCTTCTTTTGCTTACAGCTGGCATAGGCCTTGGATCATGGTGGGCATATAGGGAACTTGGTTGGGGAGGGTATTGGTTCTTCGACCCCGTGGAGAATATATCTCTAATGCCTTGGCTTGCAGGTATTGCCTTACACCATTTTCTGCTAATCACTAATAAATCAGGAAGGCTTTTAAAGTGGAGCATTATAACTTCTTTTTTAGCATTTTTACTTACCTTATATGGTCTTTTCTTTGTAAGAAGTGGGATAATCAGCTCTGTTCACAGCTTTGCATTTTCTGCAGAACGTGGGCTTTATCTGTTTGTTATCTGCGCCATTTTAACTTTGTTACCATTTGTTGCTTTCATAATAAGAAAAGAAGACAGCTTTACTAACGCCAAAACTACTTCTCCGTTAATAATCCGCGACAAATCTATTATCGCTGGCAATATTTTATGGATTACCGCCCTCTTGTCTTTGTTTGTTGCTGTTATATACCCAATATATCACTCCTTTTTTTATGAGAACGATATAGCAATCGACCCAGAATATTTTCATAAAATATTTATTCCTATTTTTATCCCTTTAATGCTCATCGCGTCCATAGCCCCTTATCTTCAAAAAAAAATTAGCGTAATGAGGAAGCTAACCCACTTACTAAGCCCTTCAATATGTCTATTAGTAATTTATTATTATAATGTAGAATGGGGAGTTATTAGCGCATCGATACTATTTGCTTCAGTATTTTTGATGACTCAAATGCTAGATTTAGTGCTTATTGAAACCCACTATTTTAAAGAGTCGATAAGCGCGCGTAAATTATCACTAATATTAGGACATTTTAGCTTAGGATTGCTAGCTTTTGCAATAACCACCAATGTCCTTTTTTCAAAAGAAATAGAATTCATTGGCAAGGCTGGAGATTCTGTTTCAAATGAATTCTTTTTGGTTAAATTGAATAATATAAAATTTAGTGATACACAAGTATACTACAGACAAATAGCCGAATTTTCTGTCCAGGACAATAATGGTAATGTAGTCATACTAAAACCTGAAAATAGATTATATAAAATTGAAAATACACTGTCCCAAGAATCTGATATTTATTCTTATCTAACACACGATATGGTAGCTACCTTGAGTAAAGTAGATAGCAATGTTATCCATGCTATCATATATTATAGACCCATGATTTATTGCGTTTGGCTCTCAATATTTTTAATATCTACTACTTTCTTTATTTACATAACTAAACTAAAATAATTCTAAAAGATCCCCCAAAAAAAATACCTTTCAAAAAACTTTAATTGATAGTAGGATGTATTAATGCATTAAGCAATTTTTAGAGGTTTCGTTATGAAAAAAACATTAGTGTGCGATATTCCTAGTGACGCTCTGCAAAATAAATATATTCAAGATTACATTCTGGGCCAATATAGAGAAAATAGCGAGATCAGAGTTTTATCTGAGGGAACAGTAAGAGGCGAACTAGCATCAAGTTCAGCACAAGATGAGCTATCAAAAATGACTAAAGCACTAGAGAAAGCTGGTGTAAAAATAATCGGTATAGATGACAGGATATCTAAATCTAGCGCTGAAAGTTCTGGTGATAGAGAAGCTCCCAAAAGTTTGGGCGACTTGATAAAAAACATACCCAGAGAACATGATGAATCTGTTTTTAATTATATAAGTCAAGAAAAGTCACCTTGTATAGCCGTAGTCTGTGTTTTTCATGTTATTTCCTGGATTTTACAAGATAAACTAGGTGATAAATATGATATAATACTGCCAGTACATAGTAAAACTTTACTTGACCTGCTACCAAAAGGCTCTAGTAGCGAGACTGCAAAAATTATAGAAAAACTTTATTACCAAGTTTTAAGTTTACCATCCATTAAAGTTGTTGATATAGAAGAAAGTTCTTTCCCAATACGAGAAAAAGAGGAATCAAAAGAGCGCTATATAGACTTGGACAAAATTGAACAAGAGATGCTAGAAGAACCAGAAGAAGAATTTAGCGTACCCGAAATTAGTAGCTTGAGATCATCTTCTTCTAGTAGTTCCGTTGCTCCTGCTCTTGCATCAATAAACAGCTTAAGCTTATCTTCTCCAGTATTATCAATTACTATTACCTT
Source organism: Rickettsia typhi (assembly GCA_945878545.1). GTDB lineage: Bacteria > Pseudomonadota > Alphaproteobacteria > Rickettsiales > Rickettsiaceae > Megaera > Megaera typhi_A. The sequence continues at coordinate 2,247 of CAMCTQ010000005.1, read as the reverse complement.
ACCAGATAACGGAGGAAGTGACCCTGTCTCGAGCTTACTTGTGGGAGAAAGTGCAGAAATTTAGGATATCTTTAAAAAGATTAAAGTTGATTTCAGGATTTAATTGTAAAATAAGACACTACTACAAAGTATATCAATACTAATCATTGTAGTAGTTGTCTTATCTACTTAAAGTAGATGCGCTAGACTGTTTCTCTTGATGTTTTTTACGATTTTGAGCTTCTTTAGTATGCCAGCTTTCGTGGCCTACACTTTTCTTAATCATATCCTTTATCGGTTTTACCATATAAACAATTTTTTCTCTTAGCGCCTGTATTAACTTTACTGGTCTATAAAAAAATGAAACAGATTTATTATCAACTAAGCCATCTTCTCTTAGTTTTTTTAACCCTTCGTTATAATGCTTAAGTGCATGAGGTATGACTTTAGTACTGGATGATACTACTTTAATTTGTGCTCCAACATGTTTATATCCAATAAAACCAGGACTGAGTGTTGGGATTATATCTCGGTTATTTTCCTGCGTAAACCTGACTGTATGAGCCCCCAAAGCTTTTTCATATTCTCGGGCTTGTCTGGTATCAAATACCCTAGGATCTCCAAAAGTTACAACATTTATATTATGAGGTTGAACATGGTATTCCTTGTGTACATAATGTGCTGCGATCTTAGCAACTGCTCCACCCATACTGTGTCCAGTAAAATTATATTTTAAATCAGAAGCTGTTTTACCTTGAGCTTTAGCCAAGCTATCAAGCTCCTCTCTTACTTGTGGCCATAAGCCCTGAAAAGCATTGTAAAACCCTGCATGTACTTTACCTGCCATAAAGCCACTAGATGTAAGACCAAAATTCATATCTGTGAGCATGTTTCTTTTATTTTTAGTCCCACGGAAACTAATATAGACTTCATCTGAATTTTCTTTATATAACAAAACACATTTTGTCTGCATGGATTTATCTTCGATCTCTTTTATTAAGAATCCTTTTTTTCTAAAGTCCTCTGCAGAAGAAAACCCATCTTCCTTAAGCTTAGCAACATTTTCTTTTGCTCCAGTAGTGCTGAGCTTAGCTACGTCACACATAAATTCAAGCTGAGTTTTGGTAAGACCGCAAATGGACTTGGTACTTAACTGTTTTGCCCCTAAACTTTCTAATTCCTTACTAACTTTATCAGCTTTTAACTGTTCAGCGGGATCTGGCGGATTAAAATGTTCGCTAACAATTGCTACATCTCCTTCATACTCAACAATGGATTCATCGTTGCTTGTATCAGTTTTTTTCATTTATTAAACCACAACATTGCGTATATTAGTAATAACCAGCTTATTAGTAAGCTTAACACGCACAATACTTGTAGTGTAAATATACTTCGTTAGTTAGTATTAAAATTATTAATAGATGTTGTTTTTTACAATGGCACTATAAAACTCTTCACCAATAGAAATTTCCTCCCTATCATTTTTTCTGCGCCAGTTGTTTGTGTCACGCAAGGAGTATATACATCCACAATATTCTTGCTTATAAAATTCTTCGTCTTTAGCAATTTCATACATTCTTGCACTACCGCCATCTTTTCTCCAGTTATAAGTCCAGTAAGTTATCTCTGGATAACAGGAAGCAGCTTTAACGCCAGATTTATTTATTTGATCCATATCTTTCCATCTTGAAATACCAAGTGAAGAAGTTATTACTTATGAAGTTATTTTCATAAGCATAAAGAGCGGTTCGAATAAAACGCATATCAAAACACATACTGCAACGAATTCCTCGTTCTGGTTCATGTTCCATACCTTTGGCTCTAGCAAACCAATTTTGTACATCATAATCCGCATCAACAAAATTGATACCTAACTTTTTAGCAAAACGTATATTTTCGTTTTTTCGGATCTCATACTCTTTTTTCGGATGGATATTTGGATTGTAAAAAAAGATAGTTAGATCAATACCTGATTTAACCATCTTTTCCATCAATGGACCAGAGCAAGGAGCGCAACAAGAATGCATTAATACCTTATTACCATTACCCGGCACTTCAAATTCTTGGATAGATATATCATTCATAACTAACAGTATCTTCGGATAAATTATTTTTATACGTTTCCTTGTAAAAGAAAATAATACACAAACAGAAAATTGCCAACCCAGTTAAATAATAAGCAAGAGCAAAATTGGTACCAGTAGCCTTATAAAAAGCAGCCCCAATCATAGGAATTGTACCACCAAAAATTGCCGCACTTAAATTATA
>CAMCTQ010000004.1 GCA_945878545.1 Rickettsia typhi | reverse complement strand
CTTGCAATTCGGGGAGAGTCTGGTTATATTCCATGCCGAAAGTTTTACTATTCAGTTCTTAGTAACGTCATGAATTACATACCAAAAGATATGGCAGATAAAATTGATCTGACAAAACCAGAGAATCAGCTAGATATTCATTTTTTTGTGGAATCTATACTTAATACTATAGTAGATCACACCGGATTATAGGTGTATTATAGTAAACTTAAAGTAGGGTAGAGGATTGTCAAAATATATTAGAGTTCTTGGTATAGAATCTAGTTGTGATGATACAGGTGTTGCGATCATTGATTCTAACCTTCGTATACTCTCTAACGTCATTATTTCTCAAAAAAATGAGCATGAGATGTTTCAGGGGGTGGTGCCTGAGATTGCCGCCAGGTCTCACATGAAAAATTTAAAAAAAGCCATGGAAGTTGCGTTATCTGAAGCTAACATGAATATCAAGGAGTTAGATGTAATATCTGCCACTTGTGGACCTGGTCTTATCGGCGGTGTTATTGTCGGCGCGATGTTTGCCAAAGCCATCTCCAGTGTTCTTAAAAAACCTTTTATAGCTGTAAATCATCTTGAAGGCCATGCTTTGACTGCCAGATTAACCAATCAAATAAAGTATCCTTATTTACTTTTGCTTGCTAGTGGTGGGCATTGTCAATATGTAGCTGTTTTGGGTTTGGGCAAATATAAAATTTTAGGTCAAACTTTAGATGATGCAATAGGTGAAGCCTTTGATAAAGTTGCCAAAATGATGAATCTTGGTTTTCCTGGAGGCCCAGAAATAGAAAAAAAAGCAACGTTAGGTGATGAAAATCGTTTTGTATTTCCTCTACCAATGATCGATCGCAAAAATTGTGACATGTCTTTTTCGGGTTTAAAAACAGCTGCAAGATTAACAATAGAGAAGCTAGGTATGTTATCTGACCAAGATATTTGTGATGTTGCAGCAAGTTTTCAAAAAGCAGTTAGTAATATTATTTACAAAAAAACAAAATATGCTATTAATGAATACGAAAAAATTGCAAGTGGTAAGACTTTAGTAATGGCAGGAGGGGTTGCTTCTAATGAAGTTTTAAGGTCTGCTATTAGGTTGCTAGCTCAAGAATGTTTGTATCATTTTGTTGCACCGCCAATAAAATTATGTACCGATAATGCTGCGATGATAGCTTTTGCTGGACTGGAGCGCTTTAGTGCTGGTATAATAAACGATGTGAGTTTCAAGCCAAGGGCTCGCTGGAGTTTAGAAGATTTGTAGATATTTTTGCATGTATATTTTGTCAATAACAAGAATAAAATTATGTCTGGGATAGAGTTAAATAAAATTGCTGCTGCTATATTACTCGCTAGTTTGATTGCAATGGTCGTTGGTTTTGTTGCAAATATTTTATACAAACCAAAGCTTGAATTGTCTCAAAGGGGATATCACTTAGAAATTGAAGAATCCAAGTCCGTTGCTGGTGGTGTTCAAGAAGCGCCAATTGATGTTAAAGCATTGATGGCCAAAGCTAATGCTGAAGCTGGTGGGATTGTAATAAAAAGATGTGTTTCTTGTCATAGTTTTGACAACGGCGGAGCAAATAAAGTCGGTCCAAATTTATGGAAAGTTCCTGGAGGACCAAAAGCTCATAGAAAAGATTTTGCTTATTCAAAAGCTCTGGAAGCCGCTGGAGGGGAGTGGGATGACGAAAGTTTATTTAAGTTTTTGCATAAACCTTCTAAATTTATTCCTGGTACTAAAATGTCATTTGCTGGTATCAGCAAACCAGAAGATATTGCTAACGTAATTGCCTTCTTAAAAGAAAAAGCTAGCTAACCCATATATGCTCATTAGTTCTATATATAACAAATTGAGTATGCTATACACCACATAATTATTCCAATTAATGTGTCTAATATTTTCCATGATATTGGTTTTTTAAAAAACGGTATTAGTAAACGAGCCCCGTATGATAGGCAAAAGAACCACATAGTAGATGCTATGCTTGCCCCAATGATGTAGTATACTCTTTGGTTTTCATGTAATCCGGCTCCTATAGTTCCTATAAGCAGTATTGTATCAAGATACATATGGGGGTTTAAGAAACTCGTCGCAAGAAGAGTTATAATTGTTGCTCTAATGGATCTTTTTGCTATTACATGTTCGTCATCAATAGAGATCACCTTAAATAAAGCTGAGTAGAAACATTTGCATCCATACAGGAATAAGAACAGTATGCCCCCATATTTTGCCGCAAGCATTAAATAATAATTAGATGCAATAATAAATCCAAGGCCATTAACACCCAAGATTATCATAAAGATATCTATAATAGATGCTAAAACTGCAACTATCAGAACATGTGATTTAAGCAACCCTTGTCTTAAGATAAAAGCGTTTTGGGCTCCTATAGCGATTATTAACCCGGCTGTAGTAGTGTAACCTTTGATAAGAGCTAGCCAAAAAAAACTTGTCATCACATTCTATTTATTTGAGTTTACAAGAGCTTAGGATAACTAGAGTTTAAAGCTCAAGCAAAACTTGATTTTGTATTTGAAATAATTTTGAAGCAGCTTCTTGTGCTAAGTCAAGCATTGCTATTAATTGTTGTTGGTTAAAATCACTTTTTTCGCCAGTAGCTTGTACTTCAATGATGTTGCCATTCGAGCCAAAAACGAAATTAGCATCTACATCTGCGCTACTATCCTCTATGTAATCAAGATCTACAATTGCTTGACCTTTGTATATACCACATGATATTGCTGCTACTTGGCATTTTAAGGGGTTGTTTCTGATGATTTTTCTGTCTAGCAGCGATCTAATGGCTAAATGCAATGCGACATAACTACCTGTAATTGCTGCAGTTCTTGTGCCTCCATCGGCGTTTATGACATCGCAGTCAATTATTATTTGTCTTTCTCCTAGTGAGTGTAAGTCAACTGTTGATCTGAGGGATCTACCAATCAATCTTTGGATTTCTTGAGTTCTGCCGCCTTGGCTACCTTTAGTGGCTTCTCTCTGCATTCTTTGTTCAGTGGATCTCGGTAGCATACCGTATTCTGCGGTAATCCAGCCGCTATTCTTGCCTTTTAAGAATCTAGGTACTGAATTTTCTATGGAAGCAGAACATATGACCTGCGTGTTGGCGAATTTTATCAAACAAGAACCATCTGCATTATTCAGTATGTTTTTTTCGATAGATATATCTCGCATTTGGTTGTTCTTTCTTTTAGAGGGGCGAAACATAAGCTTGAATAATGAATGAAAAATTATTTATATCTTGAAAAACTATGTTCTTGTACTATATTTTAAAGAGTATACCAAGGCAACTAAAATATCGATTTTAAAACTATGGAAGAAAACAAAGATCAGAGCGGAGACAAAGTTAAAGATGTTTATAAGATGGAACATGGGCAAAATCTTGATGGAAATCATCATAATAATATAAACGTGGAGCAGAAACTTCTTGATGATGAACATGAAGGACAGAAGCTTATTACAGAAGAAAACGATACTGACTTAATAACCAATTTGACTGATCAAATTGATTTAATGCAAGACAAGTTGCTTCGTGCTATAGCAGAATCTGAGAATACAAGGCATAGAATGAATAAAAAAGTCGAAGAAGCTAAAGATTATGCAATAGTTAGTTTTGCCAAAGACCTTGTGCCTGTTATTGACAATTTTTCTAGAGCGTTATTGCATGTTCCAGAAAATTTAGATAGTGATACTAAAATAATTATTGAAGGCATAAGTATGACAAGGGACGCATTAATAGATGTGTTTAAAAAACATGGTATAGAATCAATAGAACCGCACGCGGGAGATAATTTTGATTATAATAACCACTATGCGATATCACAAGTGGTGACAGATCAGCATAAAGAAGGTAGTATAGTTAGCACAATGCAAGTTGGTTATAAAATTAAAGATAGATTGATTAGGCCTGCTTCAGTTGCTGTAGCAAAGAAATAATTATGGTAGCGGTAAGAGTGCAAAATAATATACTAAAATCTAAGGCTATTGCTTTTAACTTCCCAAGTTTAAAGGGGAGTTTTTTAGTTTTAGTTGTTTTTTTGATATTGTGCCCGAAGCTGGCGCAATGTGCGACCTATGAAATTTCCGAAGTTTTTATTGAAGCTACTGGTAATAATAAATATGAGGCAAAAATTAAGGCGCATGAACGTGGCATGATGAGAGCGTTTTTTCTGGTTGCTGACAAGATGGGTATCAAACATAGTGATATACAAGAAGCACCTTATTCAAGATTAAAAGAAGTTTTTAAACCTGTGATGCTGTTTGACGAACTCTCGACTATTGAAAAATATAATGCCACCGTGACATATCAATATGATAAAGCCAAGTTGTATCAATTGTTGTTAGATTATGGTAATAACGTGGTTCAAGATATGTTTTACGAAGCTCTTATTTTACCAGTTTTTAAACAGAGAAATGTTTTCAATATTTGGGATAAGGAGAAGAAATGGAATGATATTTGGTATGAATCTAAAGCTACTCTGAACAGTCATAAAATTTTATACCCAACCAAGAGTCTTCTTGCTACCAAGAAAATAACTCCTGAAAATATATTGCATTTGAATTATAATGACTTTCTTGAAACGTTCCCCAATGTTTTGTTTAAAAATGTAATGATTATTACCACTGAGTTTTTTACAAATCGGAGAACAGGCGAGAGTTTAATGAGAGTTAATACTTATGTTCTAAGTCCTGATGAAGTAAATAATGTACAATTAGAAGATGACTATGAATTATCTTCATTAGAGGATATTTCTTATAATGTAGGTTCAGTAATTGATAAAGTGATTAATCTTTATGGGGCGCTCCGAACTAACCCAGAAAGTGAATTAGCTAGTCAGAAAAATAATGATAATGATGAAGATAAGGAGCAAAGACCAATAATTATGAATTTTGATGTTTTTAATCAAGAAGAAATGGATTTAGTAGTCGATAAATTGAATAAAGTTAGTCAGATTGATAAGTTTTCTATTGAGCATGATTATGATACAAAATATAAAATACTTATCTATACAAATGCTTCAGAATTTGATTTGGCAGAAGGGTTGTATTTAAATGGTTTAAGCTACAAAATTCATGGTAGTTTATATAATTTGATTGACGTCAAGAAAGGTGGGTAATCTTTTTGATTATACAACTTGTTATTTAGAGACTTTAAAAGGTCACGGAGTGTTATGACAATAACATATGAAGATTTTGAGCGTGTGGATTTACGTTCTGGTACAATAATTAATGTAGAAGAATTCCCTCGTGCAAAAAAGCCAGCATACAAAGTGTGGGCTGATTTTGGTTCCGAAATTGGAGTGCTACAAACCTCAGCGCAAGTTACAGTACATTACACACCAGAAACCTTAGTTGGTAAAAAAATTGTGGGGTGTGTGAATTTAGGCGAGAAAAATATCGCAGGTTTTTTATCACAATTTTTGTTGGTTGGTTTCTCTGATGAAAATGGAAGTATTGCTCTTGTAACTATTGTACCAGAAGTGCCAAACGGTAAAAAATTACATTAACGCTCCTTCTAACGATATTGATTGGCATATATACAAAACCAGTTTAATTGTGTACTCTTATGAGTAAGCTTGCCAGCTTAGATAACTACGTGAGCACAGCAGGGCTTACAAAACGCTTATCACAATTAAGCTAGATAAGTTTTGCCAAGTTAAGAGAATATATGGTTTAAAATCAAAGTAATAATTTATGAATAAATTAGTTTTCTGGAGTTTGGTGTTTTTGGTTGTCGCTAGCATTGTATATCTGGTGTCAGAGACTTTAGTTCCATTTGTAATTTCATTCATTTTTGCATACTTACTTCAGCCGATAATAGATAATAACTCCAGAAGATTTAATCTTCCAAGAAGTTTGATTTCAGCTGGAATATTTAGTGTGTTTATTAGCAGTTTTATTATAATATTGATGGTTTTATTGCCGATTATTTATAACCAAATTGCTGTATTTATAACCAAAATACCTAATTACAAAAACAACTTTAACGTTGGACTGAGTTACCTTTTAGCACGGGTTGATACAATTGATCCTGACATTGCAAATAAGGTTTCAGAATCATTGCAAACCTTTATTAACTCGGCGTTTTCAGTTGTTATTGCTGCTGCGAATAATATTTGGAGTTATACATTAGCGACGATCAATTTTTTTGCTATAATCATATTGGTTCCAGTAATTTTATACTATTTTCTAAGAGATTGGCCTAAAATGCTTAAGAGCGTAGAATCAATACTACCACGTAAGGAAAAAAGTAAAGTTGGAGAGATATTTTCTGATATTAATATTTTGCTATCAGCTTATATAAGAGGGCAGCTCAATATATGTTTATTACTGAGTGCTTATTATCTTATAGGATTAAATTTAATTGGTATTGACCTAGCTCTTTTACTTGGAATAACAGCTGGATTTTTGGTTGTGATACCATTTATTGGAGCGCTAATATCACTGTTTTTGATGACCGTCAGTTGCTATTTTTCCTATGGGGCATCAATTGAGATAGTGTATGTATTAATTCTATTTATTATTGCTCATATTATCGAGAGCTACATACTTACTCCAAAAATAATAGGAGATAAAATAGGGTTGCACCCAGTTTGGATAATATTCTCTGTATTTGCAGCCGGTAGTGTTTTTGGTTTTGTAGGTATAGTTTTTGCCATCCCAATTGCTGGGGTAATAAAAATATTATTATTTCATATGATCGATTATTATAAATCTAGTAAGATTTATAATAATTAGGGGCAGGGTTTTACTATGCAGCAAATAACATTTTCTTTAGCTAATGAATTACCAGACCATTGTAATGACTTTATTGAGTCTAGTTCTAATCAACTTGCTTACAAATATATAAATGACTGGTCAAGTAATTTTGGTGTTCTACCATATTCAAAAGTATTAATAATAAAAGGTCCAAAGTCTTCTGGCAAAAGTTTTTTGGCAAATTTATGGGCAAAAAAAACAGGTGCTCTATTTTTAAAGAAAAACCACGAATTAACGAGTTCTATTCTAGAATATCATCAAGCTTTTATCATTGATGGATTTGATGCTAGTTGGGATGAAGAGGATATTCTACATTATTTTAATATATTGCACGAAAATAATAAATACCTACTAATAACTTTAACCAAGATTCCAGAGATAAAGCTTGCTGATTTATCTTCCAGAATAAATTCAGTCAATAAAATTGACATTTTAATGGTTGATGATGAATTGATGAGAATCTTAATTTTTAAACAGTTTTCTAATCTGTCAATTCTTGTCAATGATGATGTTATAAATTATCTTGTTAAGGTTTTGCCTCGTGAATTCCCAAAAATCTTATCAGTGATAAAAGATATAAATCAAAATGCTTTAGAAAACAAAAAAAGAATCACTGTGCCGTTTATAAAACATATTCTTGAGAGTGTTTTGCTATAGCTTACCAGTATTAATGGGTTTTGCTAATTCCTTCCAAAAGTTTTGCCAAGGTATACTTCTCTTACCTTTGCACTGTCAATAATTTCATTTGGGATGCCCTCCATAAGAATTTTACCATCATATATAATATAAGCACGATCAACTATATCTAAAGTCTCTTTAACATTATGATCAGTAATAAGAATACCTATATTACGTTTTTTTAGATGGCATACAAGGCGTTTTATATCATTTACAGCAATTGGGTCTATTCCAGCTAGTGGTTCGTCTAATAAAATGAAACGTGGGTCTGATGCTAGAGTGCGTGCTATTTCAAGTCTCCTACGTTCCCCGCCTGATAAAGTTGATGCTATTTTGTTCTGTAAGTGACTTATTGAAAATTCATCTAGTAATTCAGTGGCTTTTTGTTCTATTTCTTCCTTATCAGAAATTTTAATTTCTAAGATTGCCTTAATATTATCTCTAACGTTCATATCTCTAAAAATCGAAGATTCTTGTGGTAAATAACTAATACCAAGTTGTGCTCTAATGTATATAGGTAAGTTTGTAATATCGTGATCTTTTAGTGATAGTCGCCCGGAATCTGTTTTTATTATGCCTATTATTATACCAAATAAAGTAGTTTTTCCGGCTCCATTAGGACCAAGTAGTCCAACAGCCTCTCCTTGTTTTAGTTCAATAGATATATCCGATAAGACCGGTTTTTTATTATATGATTTTGAAATATTCTGAATTACTAATTTATCTTTCATTATCTTTTTTAGACATTAATTTAAGTTTGGTAAAATATATCATTTTATCGGTAACTAATATATTTTTATCTTTCTGCATAGTTACATTTCCTACAAGAGTCAGTTTGCTTAAAGCTGCAATATATTCACCACTGTCTGCAATTACTATCTCGTCAGTAAATTTTTTAAAAGCCTTTAATTTACCTGGGATTTCAATTTTCTTGATAGATCTTTTATTATTATCATTAGTATAATATATTTTTAAGTCATTAGTTTTTAGTATCATATCCTCAAATATGATGGTTACTGATCCTTTAAAACTTGCGGATAAACTATTATTATCTAGATTAAGAGAATCTGACGTTATAGTTATATTGGGATCACTAGGTTTGCTATAGTCTTTATTTGCTAAACTAGAAAAAAGAGGGTTACTAATAATCACTAATAACAGTAAAACTCTATAGCAAATTCTAAAGTTAGAAATCATTAAGATTAAATGTTGACACGACATTCCCTTCAAAATTTATTATGTTACTTGAATCATCAGTACTAAAACTTGAGGCTTTAATTGTGGAGTTTTTAAAGCTAACTTCAACTGGGTGCTGGCTATGCGCTATGTTGGAGTTTAAATTAAGATTTATTTTATTGCTAGTTAGTGTGAGGTCAGTTAACACGAGATTATTAAATATGATTTTAACATTTTCAGATAGGATAAAAAGTTTAGTTGCTTCGTTAAGCACACCATTATCTGCTAAGATTTGTAGATCACCATTTGAAATATTATATTTTGCATTAATAGTATTTAAATTATAAATGCTATTATTTTGTTTTGTAACGACATTAGCTTTGATTTTATAAGGTAGTTTGTCTTTATTTAATCCTTCAAAAATTGAATTATTCATATTTAAATTAAATTCTTTTGGTGCGTTACTTGTTGCACTTGGATCTAAGTCTTTTGGAATTAATTCTTGTTTTTCATTAGAAGTGCTGAAAAATATTGAGAATAGAACAAGGATTCCAGATACAAGAAATGAATATTTTATAATTTTATTTTTTTTTATAATGTAATTTATATCTTTCATGCTTAAGTAATTCCAGCTCTTATAATATCATGTATATGAATGATTCCTATTATTTTGTTATTTTCAGTGACCGGTAATGCAGTAATTGATTTATTATTCATTATGAATAATGCTTCACTTGCTAAAATGTTTTGAGTTACCGATTTAGGCGATTTTGTCATTATATCTGTGGCTTTTAGTGTTTTGAGATTGTTATCTATATTTCGTCTTAAATCGCCATCAGTAATGATACCTAGTAAATTTTGATTATAGTCCACTACTGCTGCGCATCCTAAGCTTTTTTGGGTCATGATTAGAATTATATTGGCAAAAGAATCGTCTGGCCTAACCAGAGGGAGATTATCACCAACAAACATTAAGTCTTTGATTTTTATTAGATTAGCTCCAATTTTTCCACCAGGATGAAAAGTAAGAAAATCATCTTTTGTAAAACCTTTTGCCTCATGAAGAGATATGGTAATGGCATCTCCTAACGCTAGCATCATAAGTGCTGAAGTAGTTGGAGCCGATAGCAATGATGCTTCTTTAAGGGTTGGAATAGTGAGAAGAAAATCACTGTTTTTAGCAAGACTTGAATCTGGATTCATAGTCATTGCAACCATTTTTATAGAAAAGCGTTTGCAGTAATTAATAGTATCAAATAATTCTTTAGTTTCTCCGGAATTTGAGAGCATCAATACTATATCCGACTTGGTTATCATTCCAAGATCGCCATGGCTAGCTTCTGAAGGGTGGATGTAAGATGCTGGCGTGCCAGTTGATGCTAATGAAGAGGCAATTTTTCTGGCAATGTATCCACTTTTACCTATGCCGACTATAATTACCCTTCCTTTTATTTGCAAAATAGAGTTCACTACTTCTGAAAAATCTCCAGGAATTTGTGATTCAAGCTTTTTTAAAGCATTAGCCTCTTCGCTAATTACCCTTTGAGCGGTGCTATAGAAGTTCATTTCGTTGCACCATGCGAAAATATATCAATTTCATTCCATCCCATTAGGTCTAAATTCACTCTAGTGGGCAAGAATTCAAATAACTTATGAGCAATATCACTCCTATTTTCTACAATGAGCATTTCAAGTAATATTGCTCGGAGAGAATGTAAGTATACCACATCTTTAGAAGCGTATTCTTTCTGATCTTCACTAAGTTTTGCGATTCCCCAATAAGAAGATTGCTGCTGTTTTGAAATAGTTATACCAAGTAGCTCTCTGCATAAATCTTTTAGACCGTGATGATCGGTATAAGTTCTTACTAACTTGGAGGCAATTTTAGTGCAAAAAATATTTGATAATTCGATATCAAGATATTTTTTTATTGCGGCCAGGTCAAAACGAGCAAAATGAAATATTTTCCCACGGTTTTCGTCCAATAGCATTTTTTTTAAATTTGGGGCATTGTAACTATCTTTAGAGAATTGAACTAGGTAGGCGTCGCCGTCGCCATTACTTATTTGAATGACACACAAGCGATCCCGATTCAAGTCTAGACCCATTGTTTCTGTATCTATAGCGATGTCCCCTGGAAGGTGGAAATCTGACGGTAAGTCATCATGAAAAACTGTAACTCTTATAATAGCCTCCTAAATTTAAAGTGTTTCTACTGTATTTAAAAAATAAAGCATAATTAGTATATTTACTTTTCTTTGTCGTTTAAACTTTCTTTCTTAAACACCTGCTCGGTGGGCAAGACAACACCCAAAATATTTCTTGCTTTTTCGTCTAGCATATCCCTGTCTAAGGATCCAGGTCTAAGGAGTTTTGCTCTGTTCTCTATTTCTAGCCTTTCAACTCTTAGAGTGTTTAATTTGCTATGTGCATTTTCCAATTCTGCTTGTAGCTTGAAATACGCTATTACTCCTCTGCTACCATAAATGGAGTGGAAAACAAAGTATAATAACATAAGTAATATTATTATATTAAAAGCCGTCTTCTTTGTAAATTGTATAGCTTTTAATTGACTTTTTTTTATCATCAGAGCTACTTAATTATTGTAAGAGCATTATACAACAGATTATCCTAGTTGGCCATTTAAATAAAATGCCACAATAGGAGCTGTGAGTGTTATGCTATCAAACCTATCAAGCATACCACCATGACCGGGAATTATATTACCGCTGTCTTTGATTTTAAACTTTCTTTTGAAATAAGAGATAAATAAATCGCTCATTTGAGCAACAATTCCGAGAAATGCAAATTGGAATAACAAAGTTATTTGAGAAGTTGGGACATAATTCGTAATATCATAACCAGGAATTAGATTTAGTAGCGATGGAAGCAGGGCGGCCGCAGCTACTCCTCCTAAGAGTCCCGATATGGTTTTTTTAGGACTCAAGGTAGGCGCTAGTTTCGGTCCTTCTACCAATTTTCCTACAAACATAGCAACTGAGTCTACGCACCAAATAATTGCGAAGAAAGTAAATAACAACCATCCGATATCATCAATATTTGAGATGTAAAGTAGTGAAGCTATTGGTATTGGAATGATTAGAAGACCAGAGTATAAATAATTGCTTTTCGTATGCGTCATATCATGCCATTCTGCTAACATACCAGCTGCGACGCCAATCATCAGCACAAAAAACAAAGGTCTAATAAAAAAGATTGCTGTTATAAAAGCAACCCCCATGAAAATACCAGAAATGATTCTAAGTCGTAGGTTTGACGATTTTCTAAATAGATTTTTTTTCATTTATCTTCCCCCAAAATTTCTTTTTCTTTTTGAATAATTTTCAATTGCCTCTTTTATGTCATCAATAGAGAAATCTGGCCAGAGCTTACCAGTGAAATATAACTCGGCATAAGCGGCTTGCCATAATAAAAAATTACTCATTCTGTAAAAGCCTCCTGGTCTTATCAAAAGATCAACGTCTGGCATGTCCTTGTCATAAAGGAACTTACTGAAAGTTGCTTCTGATATATTTTTTTCCCCAGAATCGATAATTTTTTGACAAGCATTAACTATTTCAGCTCTGCTACCATAACTAAAAGCTATACAAACAGTCATTTTAGTGTTGTCTTTAGTAAGGTTCGTTGCCTCTATGATTTTATTTTTCAAGTTGCTATCTATTTTATCCAGATTACCAATTATTTTGAGTTTAATTTGGTGTTTATGGAGAGTTTTGACTTCATTTTCTACATAATAACTTAGTAATTTCATTATTATTGAAACCTCTTCTTCCGGTCTTTGCCAATTTTCTGATGAAAAAGTATATAATGTAAGGTAAGGGATGCCAAGCTCCATAATCTTAGGCACAAGCTTATGAGCAATATCAGAACCCTTTTTATGTCCTTCTGCTTTAGATAAACCATTAGTTTTTGCCCATCTGGCATTGCCATCCATTATAATGGCTAAATGTTTAATATCGTGATTTATATTGAAATTAGGAGCGGTTAAATTAGTTGTCATTGTTTAATTTTATTTAGTTATAATTCGCTAACCAATTTTGGGATCTTGATTTTTACCAACAATCCTTTTAAGGTTTGGCTTTCTTCCAAGCTAATTGAACCATAATGACCGATTATTATTTCTTTTGTGATGGCAAGACCTAGACCGATATTCGTGGAATGTTCTAATGTTCTAGCTTTATTTCCACGATAGAATGGTTTAAAAACGTGAATTTTTTCTGTATCATCAATTCCTTTGCCATTATCTTCTATAGTTATCATTGCATCTTTATTATGCGAATATACAGAAATTTTTATTTTTGTTGAGTATTTTGTTGCATTACTAATAATATTATTCAAAGCTCTTGTGAAAGAATGGGGTTTTATTTGTGCGTATATCTTTGGTTTTTGTGTCATTACTTGGATATTACTTTTGTTCCAGGATGACTTTATATAATCTGTAATCCAAATATTTAGTTCAACTTTGTTAAAATTTTCCCCGCCTTCTCCTCTGGCAAAATCTAGATAAGATGATATCATATATTGCATGCTGTTAATGTCATGGCTTAGTTCCTCTTTCTCTTCGGAGTTATCCATTAATTCCACCTGTAGCTTCATACGAGTTAAAGGGGTTTTTAAATCGTGCGAAATCATAGCTAGCATTTGAGTTCTTCTGGTAGCTTGGCGTTCTATTCTGTCTTTCATTTTAATAAAAGCAAGACCAGCTCTTCTTATCTCTCTTGCCCCTGATGGCTTATAATTATTCATTTTTTCACCGCGTCCATACTTTTCAGCGGCGTTAGTTAAATCTAAAATTGATTTTATCTGATTTTTAGAGAAAATCAGAGAGACAGACAGTAATATTATTGTCAAAAATATTACCCAGAGTACAAAAATATAAGTGGTTGGGTTAAGTAAAATTTTAGCTGGTAGTGTTATACTTAATAGGTCTTTGTGAATTTGTATTAAAATTCTTATTTTACCATTCTCATCCATTGATACATCATTTGGGTAGTTGATTTTGTTACCCAGATGTTTTTTAAAAATTTCTAATTCTTCAGCTTTGCTTTGTAAGTTTTTAGTTATTTTTTTGTTTGGTAGAAGAATATATGACAGATTAAGGTAATCTTTTGCCTGATTTTTATTTTGATAAATTGTCTCTTGCTTAAGGAGGGATTCTATTTCAGAAATTATTAATGAGCTAGTGTGGTATGATACATTATACCAGTGTCTTTCGTAAAACAAATGCAGAGCAAAGCACTGACCGATTAATGTTGGAATTATTATAATAAGTACAAATCTTGAGAGTAGGCTTTTTGGTATAAGCTTCTTTTTTATAAAGTTGGAAGAATTGAATTTAAATATATAACGCATAGCCTAAATTTCTGATTGTTTTTAGATATTTAGGTGTCTTAGGGTTCGTTTCTAATTTGTTTCTGAGTCTAACGATTTGAACATCTATAGATCTTGGATTTAACCCTCCCATTTTAATAGAAAGGTCATCTCTTGTTATTACTTCATTTTTAGAGGCGATTAGTAAATCAAGAAGTTTTTGCTCAGTAGAGCTTAAAGAAACATCTATGTTATTGTTACTTAGGTTTTTTGTTGACAGGTCGTACAAACAATTGCCGATTCTAGTAATTGTTTGTTCCTTTTTATAAACATTATGCGAGTTTATAAGGTTATTAATTCTCAGAAGCAATTCCCTAGGTTCAAATGGTTTAGTCATATAGTCTTTAGCCCCAGCTTCTAAGCCCCTTATTCGGTCTTCTGGTTCTGAAAGGGCAGTAAGCATTACAATGGGAAGGGTTTTTCCAGCTGCCTTTATTTTTTCAGCAAATTCTAACCCAGTAATTTCTGGCATCATCACATCAAGTATTATCAAATCGAAGATAAAATTCTCTAGTAATTCGAATGCTTCTTTTGCCGAAATAGCGGTGGATACTAAGAAGTTATTTTGTTGCAAAAACTTCTTCAAAAGTTTTAGGATTCTGTTATCATCATCCACGATTAAAATATGTGATTTATCGGTTGTCATATTTTTAAAACTTAAAACAAAAATGTAATTTAAGTACATATGATAACCTCAAAATAATAGGATTTACAGTGAATTTTATGTTTACTGATAAATTGTCTGATTTTATATGGATTAATGGTAATGTCTGATTTTATATGGATTAATGGAAAATTTGTTCCTTCTAATGAAGCTTATATTCATGTATTCACCCATAGTTTACATTATGCTGGAGCTGTTTTTGAAGGGGAGAGAGCTTATAATGGCAAAGTATTTAAACTAGAAGAGCATACAAAGCGCCTGCTAAAATCGGCTGAATATATGGGGCTTGAAGTAAAATATGGCGAGGAAGAAATAAATCAAGTCACGCGTGAATTGCTGGAGAAAAATTCTTTAAAAGATGCTTATGTTAGACCACTCATTTGGCGTGGGGCGGAGTCGATGGGGATTTACAGCCCTGAACTTAGTGTTAATCTGCTAATTGCAGCTGTTTCTTCTAGAATTGAACCTTTGAATAATTTGAAGTTAAATCTTGGATCCTGGTGTAAACCAAGCTCGAAGGCTTTGCCTCCGCAGGCAAAATCTTCGGCGCACTATGCCATGGTTATAACATCCCAGATCACAGCATCAAGACTTGGATATGATGATTCTTTAGTTCTTGACGAGGAAGGATATGTTGCTGAGTGTAATGTAGCCAATATATTTTTTGGTAAAGGTAATGAGTTAATAACGCCAATAGCAGATAGATTCCTAAATGGCATTACAAGGCAAGCGGTTATTGGAATGGCGAAATATATGGGTTTTAATGTAGTCGAAGCTAGAATATCACTTGAAGACCTTGGTGCATATGATTACTCGTTTATAACTGGGACAGCAAGAGAAATTGGTGGAATTGGGTCCATTGATTTAAATAAGTCATGGGTCTATTTTCCTGATCCAGAAGGGAAGGTTAGGTTATTACAATCTGAGTTCGCAAAATTAGTGGGTAAAGTATAGGGTATATGAAAAAAAATATTTATGAAGGTTTGATTACGGCTCTAATAACACCGTTTAAAGATAGTAAAATTGACGAAAAATCCCTTGAAAGATTAATCGAATTACAGATCCAGTCTGGAGTAGACGGATTGGTTATTGGTGGTAGTACAGGTGAGGGGACTAGCTTAGAAGATGAAGATTATTACAATTTAATTAAGTTAGCAACTAAGATTGTTGATAAAAAGATCAATGTTATTGCTGGTCTATCAGCTGTGGCAACTGAATATGCCGTAAGCAGAGTTAGAAAGTTAAATGAATTAGGCATTGATGGCATAATGTGCACGGTTCCACATTATATAAGACCAGAACAAGATGGAATTATAAAGCATTTCCAAATGTTGCATGATAGTACCAACTTGCCACTTATGTTATATATTCATCTTGGTAGAACAGGTGCTGATTTAGCTGACAGTTCTATTCTAAAGCTTGCAGAATGCGAGAGAATAGTTGCTATTAAAGATGCTGGCAGTGATATTGCAAGGCCTCTTAGATTGTTAGGCAAGTTGCCTCCTCATTTTAGTATGATGACTGGTAATGATGAAAATTGTATAGCTTATAGTTCTCACGGCGGCAAAGGTTGTGTATCAGTTATTTCTAATATATTTCCGAATGAATGCAAGGCTCTACAGGATTATCTCAAAACTGGCAATTACTCGCAAGCTATTATGTTACAGCAGAAATTATTCCCAGTATATGAGGCTTTGTTTGTGGAAGGTAATCCAATTGGTGTTAAATGTGCGATGCAATTACTAAAATTATGTTCTGATGAAGTCAAGTTGCCTCTTACTGTAGCTCGCCTGAAAACTCGGGGTTTAATTGAAAAAATGCTTATAGATTTTAGGAAAATTTAATGTCTGACTACAAGAAAATTATTGCACAAAATAAAAAAGCTAGTTTTGAGTATTTTATTGAAGAGAGACTCGAAGCTGGTGTAATTTTAACTGGTAGTGAAGTAAAATCAGTAAGAAATGGTAGGGTTACGATAGCAGATACCCATGCTGCAATGAGTGGGAATGAGTTATTTTTATATAATTGCCATATCGCTGAATATGAGCAAGCTAACCAATTTAACCATCCAACTAAAAGACCAAGAAAATTGTTGCTTAAGAAAAGGGAAATACAAAAAATAATTGGTAAAATTAAATTAAAAGGCTACACTTTAATAGCCCTTTCCATGTATTTTAATAAAAAGAATGTTGTAAAAATAGAGCTTGGATTATCAAAAGGCAAAAAGCAGCATGACAAAAGGCAAGCAATAAAAGACAAAGATTGGGAAAGAGAGCAAGGTAGGGTTTTAAGAGATAAAAATGGTTCATAACTGACATCAATAAACAAACATAAAGGTTTTACAATGAATATCAGTCCTGATTATTTAATAGAAAGAAAAAGAAATAAATCTCAGCTTGCGAAATGGAAGATAAGTTCGCTGATACTTGTCCTTGTTATTGTATCTATTGCTGGAAACAGGATGATGGGTAACAAAAATTTCTCTTTATCACCGAAAGATATAAGGGGAGATTATATTGCTAGTATTCTATTAGAAGAAATTATATATGATGATTTATCTAGGGTAAGAAAGCTTGAGAAAATTGCTGAAGATAATAATATAAAGGCAGTAATTATTCATATTAACTCACCAGGAGGAAGTGTTGTCGGTTCGGAAATGTTATACGATGCTTTTCAGAAGATTGCTAAGAATAAACCTGTTGTGGCCGTAATGGACTCAGTTGCTGCATCCGGAGGCTATTTGATAGCGCTTGGAGCTGACTATATAATAGCTCATAATGGCACAATCACTGGATCTATCGGAGTGTTGATGGAAATGGCTGAGGTTACTGAGCTTGCAGAGAGAATAGGAGTGAAATTTAATAATTTCAAATCAAATGCTTTAAAAGCTAACCCTAGTTTTACAGAAAAACTTACCCCCGAAGCTGAGAAAGCTGTTATGGATAATGTACTTGATGTATATGATTATTTTACTGGGTTAGTTGCAAAAAGGCGCCATTTAGACCTTGATTTTGTCAAAAAAATTGCTGATGGTAGAATTTACTCTGCCAAACTAGCTCTTCAGTACAAATTAATTGATGAGATAGGAAATGAGGATTCAGCTATAAAATGGCTTGAAGAAAAGAAAGATGTTGCGCATGATTTAAAAGTTTTAGAAATAAAATTAAATCCTAGAGATAAAATTATTGATATGTTTTTTGATGATTTAGACAATTCTATTAGGGGACTATTCTCTGGAAAATTTTGGGGAATTAAATCGATCCTTTAGGGCTTAGAAACTGAAAATTATGGCAACAAAAAAAGATTTGATAGAAAAAATTACAACAAAGCTTGATTATTTGTCAAAAGCTGATGCCCAAATAGCTGTGGACTCGGTGCTTGAATATATAAAAGATGAATTATGTAAAAAAAACCGAATCGAAATCCGTGGTTTTGGTAGTTTGTCGATAAGAGAGAAGAAATATGCTGGCCAAGACAAGAGATATAATACAATTTATTTTCGTATGTCTAGAAATGTTCAGGACTCTTTGAAATGATTATTGTGCTAGCTTAGCTATTTTGTTATAGTGCAAGAGGTTGGTTATGTACTTTTGCTCAAATAAGAAAAAGGAACTATAGTCAAATGAATTGAACTTGAGTGCTAATTATTTTTAGCGGTGTCATTCCAGTGAAGGCTGGAATCCGGCTTAAAGGCTATGTTTCTGGATCGCCTCTTTTGAGAGGATGACGTCGCATGGCTAGCACCTAGTTTAATCAAAATACTATAATTATAAGTTATAATACAGAAATTATGGATTTAGGAACAATATCTGATATAAGCAGAGAAGCAATTTACGTTTTGATAATCGTTTCTGCGCCAATTTTAGTAGTGGCATTAGTTGTTGGGCTTATTATTTCGTTATTTCAAGCTTTAACTCAGATTCAAGAAACAACGCTTACTTTTGTGCCTAAAATTATTGCGGTTTATTTTTCAATGATTGTAATCCTACCTTACATTTATTCCAAGCTTAAGATCTTTGTTGATCATATCGTACAGCATATTGTAAAATAAAAATCTTAAGGTTAATTTAAACTATAAGATTGTAACATGGACATCAAAGCTTTTCACGAGAAATATAATTATGCTGCCGCTACGCAAGTTATGCGTCAATATCTAGATATAAAATTTGCCAATTCTGAATGTCTATTATTGTTCCGTATGGGTGATTTTTATGAATTGTTCTACGAAGATGCTATTCTTGCTTCTAAGGTTCTGGGGGTAGCTCTTACCAAAAGAGGCAAAACTGGTGAAGATGAAATACCAATGTGTGGTGTACCGTTTCATGCGCTTGAGAATTACTTAAATAAACTTCTGGAAGAGGGATTGAAAGTAGCTATTTGCGAACAAATGGAAACTCCTGAAGAGGCAAAGAAACGTGGTGGATACAAATCGGTTGTAAGACGTGAGGTCAGCAGAATTATCACTCCTGGTACTTTGATTGAGGAATCGTTGCTAGATGGTGGTAAACCAAATTATCTGGCAAGTGCTGTGATAGGCAAACATAATAGTGCTGTTTGTTATCTTGATCTTTCTACTTCCAAAATCTTTGTTGTTACTATTCCTGCTGATCAAATAATCAATGAACTTACACGGATAAAACCTAGCGAGATATTGCTTAGCGAAAAATTTCGGTCAGAAGTTTTTAGCTCAAATGTTGAAACAGCCTTGAATATACGCATTTCATTTCAGGTTGATAGTTTTTTTGCGGAAAGAAAGTGTGCAAAAATTATTGAGGATTATTACAATATTGCTTCAATTGAGGCAATTGGTGAACTTGATAGTAATCAGATTAGTTCAGTAGGAAGCATAATTGAGTATATATCTTTAACTCAGAAGGCTAATTTACCTAAATTACCTTTTCCTAAGATACTAAACTCTCAAAAATTTATGGTTATTGATTCGGGAACGCGCCGCAATCTTGAGCTGACTTCCCAGGTTAATGGTGGAGCTAAAGGTAGTTTATTTCATGCAGTTAATCATACCATGACTAAAGGTGGAGCAAGATTGCTATATGATTATCTAGGCACTCCATTAGTTGAAATCAAGAGAATTAATGCAAGGCTTTCTATAACTGATTTCTTTTTTAAAAATATTCAATTAACCGCCAATATCAGGAAGATACTGGCAAAAACTTCTGATTTAGAACGGTGTCTTACTCGCATTCAAATGCAAAGAGGGTCCCCTAGAGATTTACTAAGTATTAGAGATACTATTTTATCAGCTGAAGAAATAAGAGCCCATTTTGTTATAAATAATGGTATTAATTTACCAGAAAATATAGAAAAACTAGTTGCGCCGTTACTTGGGAATTCAGAACTTGCTGATTTAATCGGCGAATCTATAAGAGAAGATGCTCCAAATATTATTACAGAGGGCGAGATCATAAAACCTGCATTTCACGCTAAAATCAAAGAGTTGCAAGAATTAATTAACAATAGTCGTGGGTTTGTTGATAAGCTAAAAGATAAATATAGACAAGAGACTGGTATAGATAGTCTAAAAATTTCCAACAATAATGTAATAGGATTATTTATCGATATTACTGCAAGACATAGCGGCAAGATAATGGATGGAAAATTTATTCACCGGCAAACGACAGCTAATTCTATCCGTTATACTACTGAAGAATTACAGGAACTTGAAAGTAAAATGCTCAATGCCAAGGTTATGCTAGTTGGTTTGGAAAAAGAGATATATGCGGATATCTGCAGGGCTGTTGTAGATAATACGACAAAATTAATTTTACTTAGCCATGCAATAAATAGATTAGATGTGTTTTTGAACTTTGCTTTTATAGCGGATGAATTTGAGTATTGCTTGCCTGTTTTGACTAATGAGGTAAATTTTGAGGTACAAGGTGGTAGACATCCAGTTGTTGAGAGGTTTTTAAAGTCCAATAATGAGTCATTTACTGGAAATGATTGTAACTTAAATAATGAAGAAAGGATTTGGTTAATTACTGGGCCAAATATGGCGGGGAAAAGCACTTTTTTGCGTCAGAATGCCATTATAGCAATTTTAGCTCATATTGGTAGTTTTGTGCCAGCTGTTAGTGCAACAATCGGTGTAATTGATAAAATATTTAGTAGAGTTGGGGCAGGGGATGATCTAACCAAAGGTCAGTCCACTTTTATGGTAGAAATGATCGAGACCTCGGCGATATTGTCGCAAAGCACTAATAGATCTTTGGTGATTTTAGATGAGGTAGGCAGGGGTACTTCAACTTATGACGGAGTGGCTATAGCCTGGTCGGTACTTGAATATATTCACGATAAAATTAAAGCAAGATGTTTATTTGCTACTCATTACCACGAATTAACAAGTTTAAGCGATATATTTCCTACGCTTGTTAATTATACTATTTCAATTAATGATAATGATGGAAAAATATTATTTCTACACAAAATTATCAAAGGTTTTGCTGACCGTTCTTATGGAGTTCATGTCGCGCAAATGGCTGGTCTTCCACTTTCGGTAATTCGAAGGGCTAATCAGTTGCTTTTAAAGTTTGAAAAAGATTCAAAGAAATCAAATAAAGAGGCCTTTATAGGTGAGTCGCAAAATTTAAATTTATTCGAGGCAAAGGACGCTGAAATAGATAAGTACAAGGAAATATATGATTTTTGTAGAAAGGTAGATCCTAATGAATTATCACCAAAAGAAGCTTTAGATATTCTGTATAAACTGAGAGATCTTTCAAAATAGAAGGGTTTTTTTATGGTTTGGGGAGCGTTTGATACAAAGAATTATCTTGTTCCCCTTTCTCCCATAGCATATTTTATAAGAATTTTTTTAAAGGATGGGAATTTCTCAGTTGCTTTGAAACCAGCCTGCCTGGCTCCATGAAGTATTGTGGAGTTAGAGGAGAAAATACTATTGATAGTGTCAGTTATTAATAGCATAGTTTCATTGTCTTTTTGCCTGTGTTTTTGATAATTTATCAGGGTGCTAGGAGTAATGCCTTCTGCGGCGATGAAACTAGATAAACAATCAATATCTTTTATACCTTGGTTTAAGCCTTGTCCTGCAAGAGGATGAATGATATGGGCGGTGTCAGCAACTAAGGCAATGCTTTTATTATAGTATTTCATAATAGTATGAGCTTTGAGCGGAAAAGCGGCTACCCTACTTTTGATTTGAACTTTTCCCAGAAATGTACCAAAATTTTCTTGAACTAAATAAGTGAATTCATCTATTGGTAGGTTCATAATCGCTGATGCATGCTCCTCGGGAACTGTCCAGACAATAGAGGATCTATTTGGCTCTTTCAGAGGCAAGATAGCAAATGGACCTGCTGGTAGAAAATGTTCTATGGCTGTACCTTCGTGATTTTCTTCATGTTCTACGATAAAAGTTATAGCTTTTTGTTTGTAATCTTCTTCTATATCGTTAGAAAAAAATAAATTTTTTGCTCTAGAATTTTTGCTATCACAAACTATAAGTAGTTTGCAAATAGGTTTAGTATTGTTACTTAAAGTAAGTTGACAGTAATCAGGATGATTGATGATTTCTTGATATTTTATGTTATCTAGAACATTTATGAATTTATTTTCTTGCGCTAAATTATAAAGACATTTTTTAAATTCTGTGTTTTCTACTAAATACCCCATAATTTCATTTTTGGGAATATCATTTGTTGCAAAATGCAGCATTTGGGGAGCTTTATTATCAACAACATAGATATCATTTATTGGTCCACATAGCTTTGATAAATCTTCCCAAATGCCAATTTTTTCAAAAGCTTTTTTTGAGGCAGAGTTAATCGCAGTAGTTCGAATGTCATCAAAAAAATTATCGTCATTAGTAGATTTGGCCTCAATAATTGTGGTATGGATATTGTACTTTGCTAGAGCAAGCGCGGTAATCATGCCGCTTAGTCCGCATCCAAGGATGATGATATTATTATGATTGCTCATTTTGTTGTTCTTTTTGGTGTTTTTGTAAAAAATACTTTAAATAAGCTGATGTTCCAATAGCGCTTAGTAGAAAATATATCAGAGCAATATCAATATATGAATTATTAACTTTGTAACTACCTAAGAAACAAATAAGTAAAGATGCTAAACTAGTTCCGGCATTCAAAAATAATAGTTTTGTAAATATTTCTTTTTGTAAAAAAATACCACAAATTACTATTACTGAAAGAATTGATAAGATAGTCAAACAAATATTTAGCATGAAATTTATCCAAGTTTAATAAGTGCTTATATTTTGCTTACGATTTTTTAGTTTGAGTTATAAGCCACAGTTATTCTCTCAAACTTAATCTAGCACAACTTCCTTGTTATAAGTTATATCAGATTCACCAGGCTTAGTGTAGATAATTTTTATGTTAAAATTACCATGTAGCTGTTTTCTGTGAAGATTTTGTCCAATATAAAAAAAGTATCTAGGCTGATATTTAGTAAATTCTTGTTCTTTTTCAAAAAGAAATTTTCCCTCTGAATCTAGAAACTGTACTTTCATCTTATGCCCTTTATCTACCGATAGAACATCAGCAAAATCCATTATCATGTCAGGGTTATGTGGCTGAATAATACGTTTATAGTAACCACTTCTCACTTTTGGTAGATCTGGTATTTGAAAAGCTACACCATAATTATAGACAATTCCCGTTTTGATATTCTTACTTAAATATTCAGAGTTTATCCATAAGGGTTTAGGAGTAAGGCCACAATTTGGTTGGTCACCATAAAAAGGATCTAGCTCACTAAGTGTACCATCTTGATTTATTTTACTAAGAGCAAAATAAAGATGTGGGTGATTTGTATTGCCAGATAAACCAACAGAGCCGAGTCTCTCGCCAGCTGAAACTTGGTCTCCGACTTTAACTGAAACTGAATCTTTTTGCATATGGCAAAGCTGAGCCTCAAAATTATCTGTAACCACCACTACACCATTGCCACATTCCTGGTCTTTTATTTTATCAAGGCCAGCAACATTGACGCTAACATCTTCCATTCCATCTCTTACCGCTTGAACTACTCCATCAAATGGTGATAGAACATCAACGCCTTGGTTCATCTGTTCTATATCTTCAAGGATAAAATCAGTGCCTTTCTGACCTGGATAGGTGCTAGTACCGCATTTGTAATCTACTTCTTTGCCATCATAAAAATGTCTTGGTAAGTTTGTTATCCAGCAATTTGTACCAAGTTTGCAGTCAATTGGTAATTCAAGACTTAATGCTG
>CAMCTQ010000003.1 GCA_945878545.1 Rickettsia typhi | reverse complement strand
AGGTGATGCAGCCGCATAACACTTAAAGATTCTAGCTTAAACAAATAATTAGCCTGAACTATGGATAAGGAGTAGAAATTAGGAGTAGAAAAGTTATTACTACTTATCCATAGTTCAGGCTAATTAAAATTCTAAGTTTATCATTTCTTCAGCTAAAGCCAAATAATCTTGGGGTGATAGATTTTCAGCACGCAGAGTATCTGCAATAGAAAGTTTTGTTAATACGGAACCAATCTCTGAAGATAATGATTTCAAAGAGGATTTGATCATTTTCCGACGACCAGAAAAAGCAATATTCGTAATTTCCTCGATTTTTGACAGTAATTTTTGATTGGGTACGTTTTCTTTAGGTTCTAATCTAACTACACTAGACCAAATTTTTGGTTCTGGATAAAAAGCTTTAGGGCTAACATCAAAGCATTTTTTCACGTTGCAGACAATTTGGCAAATAACAGAAAGTCTACCATAGGCCTTAGTGCCTGGTTTGGCAACGATTCGATCTACTACCTCTTTTTGCAACATCAAGGTCATGCTATTCACCATTTGAAATTGGTGTAACCATGAAATTAATAATACACTACCAATATTATAAGGTAGGTTAGAGATTATGTTTATTTTTCTGTCAACTCCAAGATCCAGCAAACTTATCTTTAAGGCATCACCTTGTTTTACTGTAAGAGCTGGATAAATAGTTTTGATTTCATCAAGCAGCGGCACGCATCTCTTATCCATTTCGATAACTATTAACTTTTCGGGAGATGCATTCAAGATAGACCTGGTAAGACCAGCAGGACCAGGGCCTACTTCTAAAGCTAAATCGCCTTTTGCTAGACCACTTGCTTTAACAATTTTATCGCATAGACTTTCATCGAATATAAAATTTTGACCAAGTTTCTTTAAGGGGGCAATTCCATGCTTACTTGCTAATTTAGCAATCGATGGCAGAGCGTCATTCAGTAAGGTTGATACAAAAGAATTTCGCGAGTCGCGCCTGTGCTCACGTATTAATATACGCTGCGCATGCTTGCTCTTAAATTCATTTTGTCTGAACCTTACTGAATTTAGCTGTAACTGGTCTCTATACATTAAAGGAGCTTCCACAACCGCATTTCCCTTTTTCATTAGGATTAGAAAAAGTAAAACCAGATTTAAATTGCTCGCTGATATAATCCATCTGAGTACCAAGAAGATACATGAGAGCTTTTGGATCAATCAAAATGGTTATATCCTGATCTTGAACCACTTCATCATATTTTCCCTTCTCATCAGCATATTCTACGAAATATTTTAACCCAGAACAGCCACCAGATTTCACGCCAATTCTTATTCCAACAGATGGTTTTCCTCTCTTTTTAAGTAGATTTCTAACCTGAGCAATAGCTCTATCGGTTAAAGCCATTACTTGTTTCTTTTGAGGTGAATTAGTTTGCAAAACAGCTTTCATGATTTTTATTTTTGCTTTTGTTTATAATCATTAACTGCTGCTTTAATAGCATCTTCAGCCAGCAGTGAACAGTGCAATTTTACTGGTGGAAGGGATAAATGCTTAGCAATTTCAGTATTTTTTATTTCCATTGCTTCATCAACTTTCTTGCCCTTGACCCATTCGCTAACAAGAGAGCTTGAAGCAATAGCTGATCCGCAACCAAAAGCTTTGAATTTTGCGTCAGTAATTATACCTTCTTCATTAACTTTGATTTGTAATTTTAATACATCACCACAAGCTGGTGCGCCAACTAAGCCAGTTCCAACTGAGCTATCCTGTTTATCAAGGACTCCTACGTTGCGTGGATTTTCGTAATGATCGATTACTTCTTTACTGTATGCCATAATTTTTTATTTTTTTAGTTTTATTTTAATGAGCTGCCCACTTGATTGCACTAATATCAATTCCTTCTTGTACCATTTCCCATAAAGGACTGAGTTCTCGTAGTTTATTTATTTTTGATAATAACAAGTCTATTGCATAATCAATTTCTGCTTCGGTAGTAAAACGTCCCATACCAAAGCGAATGGAAGTATGAGCAAGTGCCTCATCTAGCCCTATTGCTCTTAAGACATACGAAGGTTCAAGTGAAGTTGAAGTGCAAGCTGAACCAGAAGAAACTGCTAGATCTTTGATAGCTAGAATCATTGATTCCCCTTCAATATAGGCAAAACTTAAATTTAAATTACCTGGATATCTCTGATCTTTATCGCCATTTAAATATATATCTTTTGCTTCTGAGGTAATTTTGTTTAAGAATTTATCAAAAAGTTTTTTAACATGCTGATAATCTTTATCCATTTCTTTAGCAGCAATGGATGCTGCTTTGCCAAGACCAACTACCAGAAATGGTGCAAGCGTGCCAGAGCGAAGGCCTCTTTCTTGTCCACCACCATTAAATAAAGGAGAAAGACGAACTCTTGGTTTCTTCCGTAAATACAGAGCACCAATACCTTTTGGACCATAAATTTTATGTCCAGAAATACTGGCAAGATCAATGTTTAAGTCATTTACATCAAGAGGAATTTTACCAAAAGCTTGTGCTATATCTGAATGAAAAAATACGCCATATTTACGACAAATTTTTCCTATTTCTTTTAAAGGTTGAATTACTCCAATTTCATTATTTACAGCCATTATAGAAACTAGCATTGTTTGATCAGTAATTGCCTCTTCAAGGACTTTAAGATCTACAACACCATTTGTCATAACTGGTAGATAAGTAACTGAAAATCCTTCTTGCTCAAGATGCCTTAAGCTATCTAAAACACATTTATGCTCGGTAATAAGAGTTATAATATGTTTCTTTTTTTCACCGTAAAATTTAGCAATTCCTTTTAAAGCTAAATTATTTGCTTCTGTTGCACCGGAAGTGAATATTATTTCTTTTGCTTCTGCGCCAATGAGATCTGCAACTTGTTTTCTTGCAAGCTCACAAGCTTCTTCTGCATCCCATCCGTAAGAATGGCTCCTTGAATGAGGATTGCCAAAATTTGAAGTCAAGTAAGGTATCATTGTTTCAACCACTCTTGGATCTATTTGCGTAGTTGCTTGATTATCCAGATAAATTGGGAATCTGCAATTTTTCCTAACTAATTCTTGTTTTAAATCTTCTATCTTTCTCATATTTATAATATTTAACTATTTACTTCTCTATATGTTTCTAAAAATTTATCTACATCCTTTTTTGTAGTTATGCTACCAAGCGAAACTCTGATCGCAGAATCTCTTTCCTCTTCACTAAACCCCATTGCTGCTAGAGTTTTTGAGGAACCTATTTTCCCTGATGAGCAGGCTGCTCCTGAACTGATTGCGATATCTTTTAAATCAAAAGCAATAATCTGTGTTTCAGCTTTTTTGCCAATATTTATAATTAAACTAGTATTTGGCAGACGAGTGGATTCAAGGTTTACAATTTTAATATTTGGAAAATCTTTGACTATTTCTTTTTCTAAATAATCTCTTAATTTCTTTAAATACTCATATCTTGATATTTGCTCTTTGCTTGCAATTTCTGCAGCTATACCAAAACCAGCAATAGCAGCTATATTTTCAGTGCCTGAGCGGAGTCCTTTTTCTTGTCCGCCGCCGATAATATGCGGAACTAGATGATACTTTGCTTTGCTAATTAAAGCACCAGAACCTATTGGTCCACCGATCTTGTGGGCAGAAATTGTTGCAAAATCGATGTCTAGATCTATTAAATCTACTGGTATTTTACCGACTGCCTGTACACAGTCGCTATGGACAAGAGTTCCAAAATTATGAGCTATTTTGGTGATCTCCTTAATATCTTGAATGACTCCAGTTTCATTATTAGCCAAGACTACTGAGACTAATTTTTTATCAACCTTACTTTTGGAAAGTTTATCTTTTAGGTCTTCTTGGTCTAGTATACCATTTTTATTTACTTCAATTACCTGAATATTATTTGCAAAGTTGCAGTGGGCCAGAATAGATGCATGCTCGATAGCTGAAATAAAAATCTCACCATTCTTAAAATTGGATAATATCAAATTATTTGCTTCAGTGCCTGAGGAAGTAAAAGTAATATGATAATCACGAAAATGGTTAATAATTCCAACAAGATTAGCTATTTGCTTTCTAGCTCTTTCGATTATTTTTTTTCCTTCTCTACCAAATCCATGTATAGCAGATGCATTCAAAGGTTTTTCAAGGGCTGCTATCATTGTGTTCCTAGCATCCTCTAAAAGATTTGTTGTGGAGTTGTGGTCAAGGTAAATCATATTATCTACTCTTTCACTATATGGAAATTTATTTTCCCTGACATAACATCAGCCACTGAAATAGATGAAAAATAATTGCGAATTTGGTTGCCAAGGCCTTTCCATAAATCATGAGTCATACATTTAGCGCCATTTTTTCGACAGGTTTTATCAACGGAGCAACGTGTCATTTTTGTGTTTTCTTCAACAGCATCTATAATCTCAATAATATTCAGTGATTCCGAAGCAGAATTAAGACAGTAACCACCACCAGGACCTTTCACTGATTTAACTATATTCGCTTTTTTTAGTTTTAAAAAGATCTGTTCCAAATAATTCAGAGGTATAGTTTGTTTTTCAGAAATATCAGAGAGTCTCATTGGCTTTGTTGATCCACTAGATGCAACTTCTAATATTGCCATAACCGCATATCTGCTTTTAGTTGTTAGCATCATATAATTGACTTCCTTAAATCTCTAAAATTATAATTTTAAGACTAACTTAGACAACTAAAATAGTCAAGTATTAAGTAGAATTCTACGCTCCTATTAGAGATTTAAAATTCATAACAAATCCAGAGATAAAGATCTAGAACCAGTAATGTACGCTAATGCTGGTATATGTCAACTTTGAATAAATCCATGAACCATAGTCATCATGTATGGCGCTCGTCTTTCTGCAAGAGCATAGTGAGAAGCATTGCCTATTTGAATGTATTGTTTGATCTCTGCGCCAAGTCTTTTGAAGAGGTTCTCCATATCGTGCGGGTGAGAACTTGTATCATGATCGCCCCTTAAGATAAGTGTTGGTACCAAGATTTCTTCAGCGGGATAAAAAATGTGACCGTTGTACATGGCCACCACATCATCTACAACCCCACTAGGGCAACGTATAGCCTTGACATTATTAGTAGTTGCCCATATGCGGTCGCCGCTTAGTATCTCATCCTCGATAGTATTCCATACATTAGGATTTCTCCATAACGACTTATCTTCAAATGGGATTTCAAGATTCCACATAGTTTGCATAGCTTCTTTGCTAATAACACGATATCCACCAATAGCTGGGTGTCGTTTCGTTGGGTCATTTGGGTCAATGACTGGAGCCCAGATTGGGTTTTGGTAGCTATAAACAGGGCCAATCAGTACTAAATGACTTATTAAATGGGGGTATTTATGAGTAAAGTTCCCTGCAAGGAGACTGCCCCAAGAAAGACCTACAATGGTGACTTGATCAACTAAAAATTTGGATCGTATATAATTAACAGCATCTGCAATATCAGAAAGCGCATCATAGTGAGTACACACGGAAGGGGCGTCTTGTTCATGAGCATCCATGACATTCGGTTTTGTGGATTTACCATAGCCTCTCAGGTCAAGGGCAAAAGCATGGAGATTGTTTTTAGCAAAATAATCAAGCCAAGATGCTCCTTTTACAGGAATATCAAAAATTATACTCGAAAGAACAGCGCCGTGTACGCATAGAACAGCTCTTGGTTCTACAGTAGTTTGCGTAGGTGAAACTTCGCGAAGGTGCAAAAGAATCTGCTCATCTTTTGAGCTTGAAATAAAATGATCGTAGCGTGCAGTAGTTATAAAAGAAGACATTGAATTTGTAATGATGAAAAAACATATAATTAATTTAAAAGAGAAAATAGGCGGCGCAAGCAATTTCTAATCACAATGATGCGAAAGCATTCAAAGTTAATCGTGCTGAGTCAGAAATGTCATGGCTGGTAAGAGAATGCACAAAAGTGCATTCTAAGTTACAAATTAGATATTGTCGGTATCACGTAACAAATTTTCTAAAGCTTTTTGGCAAACTCCATAATCCTTCCATGAGCAACCATCGCAAGCATAATCAAACTTCTGGGTAGTCATGTGCTGTTTTATCCTGAGTTTGGCATCTTTCCAACTTAATATCTCACGAGCTCTGAACTGTAGTACCTTTTGGTGCCTATAATCTAACTTAGTAATTTTGTTTTGAGTTTTGCACAATGTTTCATTTATTTTATTAGGACAGGCAAGGCAGATACTATCCATATTGTCTACTACTTCAATAAGCGTGCTCTCATCAGAGGTTAGTTTTTGGACTATTTTTTTATAATTTTTTACAAAACCAAGAGAGTAGCCGTGTCCTTGAAAACCAAGAGTACACATGAAATGATGGGGACGAAATTTTATTATTCCATCTGTTTGATATTTTGTTGTTTCTTCCATTTGATATTTCTTTTTAATAACCTGACAGAAGAGGCTGTAAACATCGCTTTTACTATTCCAGGAATAATAAATGGCAACAACCCCACTTGGATGGCTTTTTCTGCCCCAACAAATAATGCTAGCTGTGGTAAACCAATTATGAATAAGCAAGCTGAACCGATAATGCTATATATTGTCAATTTCAGTATGGTATCTTCACCAAACTTTTCTCTCATTGTTGTGACGACGTAAACGCATAGGATCATACCGAAAAGATACCCCCCCCTTGGGCCTAGTAACACTGCCAGTCCTGATGAAAAACCCGAGAATACTGGCAATCCAACGGCTCCAACAATCATAAACCCCAGTACTGATTGCATTGCTTCTTTTTTATTATAACAAAGAGCGATTATCAAAATTCCTACACTGTAGAGTGTTATAGGCACGGGTTTTAAGGGAATTTGTGCTTGAGCTGAGAGAAATATTAAAACTATACCGAAAGCAACTTTTGCAATTCTGGACTCGGTAATCGATTTTCTTATAACATTATTTAAATTCATTAGAATTTTTATGAGTCGATTGATAAAGTGATTATATTTTACATTTTTACTTGGTCAATGAAAATATATATCTTCATGATAAAAATGTTTTCTATAAACACAGATACCTTATTTATCATTGGGGTATTTGCTTGAATTAGTTTGACAATGGTAGCTCTGGGACCTAGAATTCAAGATAAATTATTTAAATATCAATCATGAGATGCTCGTCCTACTGTACTGCCGAAGAATATACACTAAATCAAGAAATGATTTCTATATTAAAGAAAACAGTAATTAATCCTGAATTCGTTGAAAAAGTCCTGCATTATCAACTAGTATACGATAAAGAATCTCATCCGATAGATGTGTTTTTATTTACTTTTGGGTGTGTAATCATTTGGGGTGCCACTGAAAACCAAGAAGAAGAGATTTTACGAAGTATTGGTTTTGTGGAAAAAAGAAAATTAAGAGAGGCCCATTCTGAGTTTATTGATTTTGATTACAATGATATTGAAGATAGAACATATATCAATGAAGAAAAAAATATAATAATTCTTGGTGATGACTCTACACTAGTAAAATTATCAGTATCCCATGCTCTAGCGCAGTCTGTAAAATTAAATGAGCTTGAAGAGTCAGTTATTACATTATTGAAACATACTAAACCTATTCAGAGAGAATTAGCGCAAACAGGCCGAGTTTCTCTGTCTAGATCACAATTATCAAAACAATTAGGCAAGTTATTTAATGCAAGATTTTCTATAAATATGCATAGTGATATTCTAGATATTCCTGAGTTTTTCTGGCGCAGGCCGAGTTTCGAACCAATATATAATATGACTGTTGAATTCCAGGATATTATTTTGAGACAGGGCATATTAAATAATCATCTAAATCTCATTCATGAGCTTTATACTGTACTATCAAGTGACCTTAATCATAGACATTCAACTAGATTAGAAGTAATAATTGTCCTTTTGATTACTATCGAAGTCGTACTCGCCATTACAAATCATCATAATATAATTGATGGTTTACTTGGGTTATTCTGATCTTAATTTATTATATATAGTCATTTATCTTGAACTTGCATACGTTGTTACTCGTCGCTCTCCTAGTATTTCTGGCTTCGCTCCTCGTGTCTAGTACGCAAGTTCAACTTAAACGACTATAGTCCTATGCTCATAGGTAAGCCAATTACTCAAACTAAAAGTGAGGTAATTAGCTTACACAAACTTTGAACTCATTGCGGGTTTCAATTTTTGCCAAAACAGATTTATCTAACTTAAGTAAGTAGCAATTTAATGCCAATTAAAATTAAAAGACTGCCAGTAATACGATCAATCCAGTGGCTATATGACCTAAAATATTTTCTCGTTTTTTTTCCAGATAAGCATAAAGCGACAAAGCTAAACCATAACAATGTAGTGATGAATATAATGAAACTGTAAATTACCATAACTAATGCCGGTGTATCAGGTGCTACAACAACTGAGAAAAGGCTTAGAAAAAATAACATTGCTTTAGGGTTTAGAGCATTTGTTAAGAATCCTGAAAATATGGCTGCGAGAGGTGAAATGTCTTTTTTAATTACCTCGTTTTCATCCGGGCTCAACGTATTTTTTCGAGCTAATATCCCCTTGCAACCTATGTATAATAAATAACTCGAACCAATATATTTAAATATTCTAAAAAGCCAGTCAGTTCTTGATATTATTAGCCCAAGCCCAAGCGCAGTATAACTAACATGCACCATAATACCTAAGGAGATACCAAATGCAGTTAATAACGCCGTTTTACGGGAGTAAATCAGGCTATTCCGTACAATAACAGCAAAATCTGGCCCTGGGCTTATTAAAGCTATTATCTGCAAACATGCTAAGCTTATAATTGACGGAAGATAAGAAATTATTAATTCCATAAAATTCTCTTAATTAAAACGATAGTTTACTATAAAATTATTATTTTTAAGCTTAATTTAAATAATTTCAAGCCCTATTAATTCTTTAATGCTGTGACTATGCATTCCATTACATGGAGAAAAGGGATAATTACCAATTTTTATCATTCTTAAAGTTTTATGATCTGGGACATTAAAAGTATTATTAAATACACTATAAATACTATTTTTTCCCTAGGGCTATTAAATAGAATTCACTTGATCCCTTGCGGCTTGAGTTTGGTTTGAAATGTTTAACTGAGGTAAAATTTTGTTTCACCTCGGTTAGTAAATCTCCCTCTGTACCACCTCTAAAAATTTTGGTAACAAAATGTCCCCCAGGTTTTAGTATGGTCATGGCAAAACGAAATGCATTTTCACAAAGATCAATTATTCGGAGGTGGTCCGTAGCACTGTGTCCTATAGTGTTAGCTGCCATGTCGCTGAGTACTACATCTGCAAGCTGATTATTCAAATGGCTTGTTATTAAGCTTTGCGTATCATCAGCAAAGAAATCTTTTTGCAGAGTAGTTACGCCAGCTATCGGTTCGATAGGTAGTAAATCGATAGCGATCAGTTTATTTTTTGCATTTGCGTTATCTGATTGAATAATTTTGGCCGCTACTTGGCTCCATCCACCGGGTGCTGCGCCAAGATCTACTACATTCATTCCGGGGGTTAATATTTTGAATTTTTCATTTATTTCTAGTAATTTATAAGCTGCTCTTGATCTATAACCATCCAGTTTTGCTTTTGCTACGTAAGGATCGTTAAGCTGACGCATAAGCCAGCGGGTTGAAGATTTCTTTCTTCCCTTTGCAGTTTTAACTTTAGTAAATTTACCTCGATAGCCACTAGATGCTGACATAAATTATTTATTTTTGTCTAGATTGTGAATAATTATGTAAAGTAGAATTTACAAATCCAATTTCGTTTTCATCTAACATGTCATTTGCTATATCGGTATATTCATTAATTATGACTTTCCGAGGAGTTTCTGGGAAATAATTAAGTTCACAAATTGCGACTCTAAGAACTGCGTGGAGAAGCATAGGTATGTTGGTAATGGTCCACTCTTTAGTCAGGAGAGTAGATATGATTTCATCTATTACTGATAAATTATCGTGAGTATGTTTTACAAGTTCATCCAAATAGATATAACTTGGCCGAAGCTTGAGTTTACTTTTCTCATCAATATCATGATCACTTTTAAAACCGGAATCTTTATAAAATTCTTTCATTCTGATCAATGCTGAATTTATATCAGACTCACCTCTTGAGCTGGCAAATTGGTATAAAGTTTGAATAGCAGCGATGCGTGCGATTGATTTTGTGCTTATTTGTTGATTTATCATAATTAGATTATCTACGTGAGTTTAAGTTAATTTGAAATTTTGAGCTGCTTCAACAATCAATCACTCTTTTGACCAGTTTATAAGCTTTAACCCTTTTATTCGATTAAATTCTGAAATATTATTTGTAACTAGAGTTGCTTCTTCACAAATAGCATGGCTTGCTAGTAATAGATCGTTGTTACCTATAATAATTCCTTTCTGTTTTAGATCTGCTTGTATTTCTCCATAGAAAAAAGCGCATTGTTCGGTAAAATCTATTATATCGAGTTTACTCACAAAACTATTCACATTAATTTGATTTTTCTCTTTGAATCTACTATTAGACACCCCATACTGTAACTCAGCTAAAACTATTGCGGAAAGAGCTATAGAGTCTGTTTTTTCTAATGATTCTAATTTTTTA
Source organism: Rickettsia typhi (assembly GCA_945878545.1). GTDB lineage: Bacteria > Pseudomonadota > Alphaproteobacteria > Rickettsiales > Rickettsiaceae > Megaera > Megaera typhi_A. The sequence goes on along the minus strand of CAMCTQ010000003.1, from coordinate 16,069 downwards.
ATAGAAGAAATAGGTTTTTTGTTTATTATATAAATGCAAAGATTAGTATCAAGCATATATATCATTTAAAATTCTCTCTTTTCTGAGGCTGCAAATCTTCATCTTTCTATTAAAAAGTCATTATCTTCTATTAGAGACATTTCGTCGAATACTTCCTTCCAGGTTCTTGGTAGAGGTTGGATCACGACGACCTTACCTAAAAGCTAATACTAACTTTTTTGGTATGAAATCTAAATTTCTTTGGCAGCCTAACAGCTTGACTTTGACCATTCGTAAATATTTTTGCTGTATTCATGATTTAACTCACTAGTTAGTGTATATTATTTAGTATACACTAACAACCAATATATATCTAAACCTTCAGGATTTCCTCTTCTTTTGTTCTTATATGTTGATCAACTTTGCTAGTAAAATCATCAGTGATTTTTTGAATTTCTTCGCCGATATTATGGTGATCATCTTTTGATATAGCGCTATCCTTTTCCATTTTTTTCAAGTGCTCCATACCATCTCTTCTGATATTCCTTAAGGCAACTTTAGTATTTTCACCATATTTATGAGCCACTTTTACTAGTTCTTTTCTTCTTTCTGCGCTAAGGATTGGTAAGCTCATTCTAATTAGTTGTCCGTCAGAACTCGGGTTAAGGCCAAGATTTGCATCGGCTATGGCTTTTTCAACGGTTTTTACCATTGCTTTGTCCCATACTTGCACAGAAATAGTTTTGGCATCCGGTGTTGAAACAGTACCAACTTGGGATATGGGCATTTTGCTGCCATAAACTTCAACAACAACAGGATCAAGCAAATGGCTTGAAGATCTACCAGTTCTGAGGCCAGATAATTCTTTTTCAAGAATAACAAGTGCCTTGTTCATTTTTTCAGTTAAATCATTTTTCAGTAGCTGATTCATGCCGCCCTCCTTAGTAATTTCTTAAAACTAATTTCCTTTTATAATAGTAAATTCTCCATTGCCTTGCAAGACTTGCGCAAAATTACCGCGTTTCTTTATAGAAAAAACTTTTATAGGCAAATCATTTTCTCTTGCCACTGCGATTGCAGCCATATCCATGACTTTTAAGTTGTCTCGTAAAGCTTCTGTATAAGTAATTTCTGCAAATCTTTTTGCGTCTTTATTTTTGTTTGGGTCGCAGTCATAGACTCCATCAACATTTGTGCCTTTAAATAAGAGATCACAATTCATTTCTATAGCTCTGAGTACTGCTGCGCTATCAGTAGTAAAGAAAGGATTGCCAATGCCAGCGGCAAAAATTACCACTCTTCCTTTTTCCATGTGTCTTACTGCCCTACGTCTAATAAATGGTTCGCATATGGTGGTCATTGGAATCGCAGACTGAACTCTGGTATATATACCAGCTTTTTCCATGGTGTTTTGTAGCGCTAAAGCGTTAATAACGGTAGCTAACATTCCCATGTAGTCTGCGGCTGCCCGTTCCATACCAAGTAAAGATGCATCAATACCACGATAAATGTTACCACCGCCAACTACCACGCACACTTGCACGCCAAGACTAACGACTTCTTTTATGTCCTCTGCTATAGCTTTTAAAGTTTCAAAGTCATGGCCAAAACTTTTGGTTCCCATTAATGCTTCACCGGATACTTTAAAAAGGACTCTTTTGCAGTTTATTGACATAAATCTATTTACTAAACGATACTAATTAACAAAAATAAACACTTATGGCTTGAAATTAGATAACTTTCAAGTTAAATAATACTTAGATTTTTTCTAAGGCTTCATGCTAAAGCAAGTATTATTTTTGTCAAGTATAACAAAATAGCAATAAATAAAAACAGGAATCACTGGAAAAAACTTTGGTTTTAAATGGTCATAATATATCATATAGTGTTATAGAGATAAGTTCTTATGGGTTCGCGAGGGGATAAAGCATGCCAAAATTAATTATTGATGGCAAAGAAGTAGAGATAGAAGAAGGCTTAACAGTTATGCAAGCTTGTGAATCTGCTGGTGTTGAAGTGCCGCATTTTTGTTTTCATGAGCGCTTAAGAATCGCTGGTAATTGCCGTATGTGCTTGGTTGATATTGAAAAATCTCCAAAGCCTGTAGCGTCTTGTGCCATGCCAGCAAGCGAGGGTATGATTGTTCACACTAATACTGCTAGAGTTCTAAAAGCTCGAGAGGGGGTGATGGAATTTCTGCTCATTAATCATCCGCTGGATTGTCCGATTTGTGATCAAGGAGGTGAGTGTGATTTACAAGATCAGGCTTTTAAGTATGGTAGAGGAAAGAGCAGGTATTCGGAAGATAAGCGATCTGTTAAGGACAAAAATTTAGGGCCTTTGGTCGAGACTCACATGACAAGGTGTATACATTGTACGCGTTGTATTAGATTTTCTACGGATGTTGCGGGTGTCCCAGAAATGGGGGCGATTGGCAGAGGCGAACATATGGAAATCATTAGTTATTTAGAGAGAACTCTTACTTCTGAATTGTCCGGTAATGTAATAGATTTATGTCCTGTTGGTGCTTTGAACTCCAAGCCTTATGCTTTTACTGCCAGGAGCTGGGAGCTTCAGGGTACGGAGTCTATAGATGTTATGGACGCTGTTGGCTCGAATATTCGTGTTGACGCAAGAGGTCTTGAAGTGATGCGTGTTTTACCAAAACTAAATGAAGATGTAAATGAAGAATGGCTTTCTGATAAAGCAAGATTTTCTTATGATGGTCTTAAAAATCAGAGATTAGACAGGCCGTACCTAAAAAAGAATGGTAAATTCCAAGAAGTTAGTTGGGAGATTGCGGTATCTTCGATTGTTAGTAAATTTAAAGCTATGGGTGATAAGTCGGCTACGGCTGCTATTGCTGGCTTTTCAGCCCCTTGCGAAACCATGTTTTTATTAAAAAAACTACTTTCAAACCTTGGCTCAACAATGTGTGATGCTAATCAATTTGGTTATGGATTTGATTCGTCAGCCAGAGGTAACTATCTTTTTAATACTACAATAGCTGGGATAGAAAAAGCTGATGTTTGTCTGCTTGTTGGCGCTAATCCGAAGCAAGTAGCACCGGTCTTGAATGCTAGAATTGGTAAGATGGTTAGGGATGGGTTGTTAACTGTTGCTAGGATTGGAGAGCAAGATAATCAGACATACAAAATCAAGGAATTAGGAAGTGATATTACACTTTTAGAACATTTGAATTCCAGTGATTTCAAAAACAGTAAAAATGTAAATGATTTTGCTACTCTTTTTGCTGCAGCTAAAAACCCTATGATTATTATAGGTGACGCAGTTTTGTCGAGGTCAGATGCACACGGAATATTATCCCTTTTGCATGAAATTGCTCAAAAATATAAGGTTGTTCGTGCTGATTGGAACGGGTTTAATATTCTACATAATCATGCTTCTATGGTAGGAGCTCTTGATCTTGGTTTTATTTATGGCGAATCAGGAGATGGTACGCTTGAGATTTTGAAAAAAACACAAAGTGGAGATATCAAAATTCTATATTTGTTAGGGTCAGATGATATTGATATGGACAAAATAGGAAAGGATGTTTTTGTTGTCTATCAAGGACATCATGGTGATGCTGGCGCAAATAGAGCCGATGTGATACTTCCAGAGGCCGCTTATACGGAGCAAGATGGAATGTATATTAATATGGAGGGTAGATTGCAACTTGCAAGAGCTGCTGTTGGCTTGCCTGGGGCCGCTAAAACTGGTATTGAAATTATCAATATGGTGGCTAAAGCTCTTGGTATTGATCTTGGTGGAAATGAGTTGCATTTGATTCGCAAAGAGATGGCTAAACGACATAAGATATTCGATCATGTTGATGAGATTATAGCAAATGATTTTATACCCTTTAAGTCTAAGGTGAAGTTGACAAAAAAATTGTTAGAAAAAGTATCAATAAATTATTATATGACTGACCCAATTAGCAGGGCGTCTGTTACTATGGCAAGATGTACGAAAGCAATCCAGGAATTAGCGATTTCAGATGCAGAAAAAGACAAAATTGAGGGGGTGCATAGATGATTGATCTGTTCTATGAGTATATTTTACCGTTGATTTTTATTGCTCTTAAAGTGTTGCTTATTGTATTGCCTTTATTGTTATCTGTGGCTTATCTTACATATGCCGAGCGTAGAGTCATAGGATTGATGCAAATGCGACGAGGACCGAATGTGGTTGGGCCGTTCGGATTATTGCAACCAATTGCTGATGCTGTTAAGTTGATGTTTAAGGAGGCAATTATACCAACTCCCGCAAGCAAGGTAGTGTTTATAATTGCACCAATGATCACGTTTATTTTAAGTTTAGTTGGTTGGGCGGTAATACCTTTTTCTGAAGGGGTGGTTTTATCTGATATGAATGTAGGTGTCTTGTATATTCTGGCTGTGTCTTCGCTTGGGGTGTACGGTATTATTATGGCTGGGTGGGCTAGTAATTCTAAATATGCATTCCTAGGAGCTATTAGGTCTTCTGCGCAGATGATATCTTATGAAGTTTCTATGGGTCTGGTTATCGTTACAGTACTTCTGGTTACAGGAACTCTTAATTTAAGCGAAATTGTTGAGTACCAAAGAGACATGCCATTTTGGATTCATTTGTTACTTGCTCCTATGGCTGTTGTGTTTTTCATTTCTGTTTTGGCAGAAACGAATCGTTTACCTTTTGACTTACCAGAAGCTGAGTCAGAGCTTGTCGCTGGTTATAATGTTGAATATTCATCTATGAGTTTTGCTTTATTCTTTCTTGGTGAATATGCGAATATGATACTAGTCAGTGCTATAACGGTTACCTTTTTTATGGGAGGGTATTTGCCACCGTTTGGTATAAGTTTTCTGTATTTGATACCAGGATTTATTTGGTTTATTCTAAAAGTTTGTTTCTTATTGTTTGTGTTTCTCTGGATCAGAGCTACGTTGCCAAGATATAGATATGATCAACTTATGCGTCTTGGTTGGAAAGTGTTTTTACCGCTGACTCTCTTTTGGGTGGTGTTGGTAGCCTCGCTGCTTTTGGTAACTAGTAATTTGCCATAATATGAGTATTGATTGTGATTAAATATATTAAATCTTTTGTTTTATACGAAATTCTTTGCGGAATGTTTTTGACTTTAAAATATCTTTTTAAGCCAAAAGTTACTATTGACTATCCGTATGAGAAAAGTCCAATTAGCCCACGATTTAAGGGTGAGCATGCCTTGAGACGCTATGAAAACGGGGAGGAGAGGTGTATTGCTTGTAAGTTATGTGAGGCAATCTGCCCTGCTCAAGCTATTTTGATTGAATCAGAATCAAGGGAAGATGGTAGCCGTCGTACTACGAGATATGATATTGATATGACTAAATGTATTTATTGTGGAATGTGTCAGGAAGCATGCCCGGTGGATGCAATTGTCGAGGGACCTAATTTTGAGTTTGCTACTGAAACTCATGAAGAGTTATTATATAACAAAGATAAATTGCTGCGTAATGGAGAAATGTGGGAGCAAGAGCTTGCTAAAAAATTAAAGGATGATTATCCATACAGGTGATATAAATTATGGCAATATTTTTCTATTTTTTTGCATCTTTGTTGGTGCTTGGTAGTATTATGGTGATCACAACCCGTAATCCTGTGCACGCTGTGCTATGGTTGATTTTTACTTTTTGCAATGCTTCTGGCCTTATGGTTTTGATGGGAGCTGAATTTTTGGCAATGATGCTAATAATTATTTATGTTGGCGCAGTTGCGGTATTGTTTTTATTCGTTGTTATGATGCTTGATATAAAATTTGCAGAATTCAAAGGAATAATTGGTTCTGAAATGGGTGTTGCTACGATGATAGCATTATTTTTATTTATTGATCTTGTAGTTGTTATTTTACTGGGCTCTAAGGTAATTGTTCCAGTAAGTAGTTCTCAATTTGCAATTAATCCTGAAATTGGTAATGCTTATGCGATTGGTAGGCTTTTATATACTGAGTTTATTTTGCCATTCCAGACTGCTGGGTTGATATTGTTTGTAGCGATGATTGCAAGTATATCCCTGACTCTTCGTTTAAGACCAGGGGTCAAAAGACAAAAACCATCTGAGCAACTGCAAAAGAATAAAGAAAATAGTTTGTTTTTAGCCAAAAACACTGGAAAATCTGGATTGAAAAATTTGAATTATGATGATTAGTAATATTTCCGTGCAGCACTATTTAATTTTGTCAGCTTTGCTTTTTTCAGTGGGCGTAACAGGATTATTCATGAATCGTAAGAGTGTTATTACGATTTTAATGTCTATTGAGTTGATGTTGCTTGCAGTAAACATAAATTTTGTAGCATTTTCGGTTCAGATGCAGGATATAGTGGGTCAGGTGTTTAGCATAATAATTTTGTCGATTGCAGCTGCAGAGATTTCAATTGGTCTTGCGATTTTGGTTTTATATTTCCGTAATCGTGATTCAATTGAGATCGAAGATATTAATCAAATGAAAGGATAGGGAGGTAATAGATGCTGCTTGTTGCTAAAATGATTATCTTCTTACCTTTTATTTCTGGTGTGTTTAATGGTATTTTTTGTAAAAAAATAAATAACTGTCAAGCGAGTTTAGTGGCAAGTATTTCTATGATTATATCAGCTATTTGCGCTGTGTATCTTTTTATGGTTGCTGGCGTTGATAAGCATCCCGTGCATGTTGTTATTACAAAATGGATGAATGTTGATTCGGTATCTATGAATTGGGCCATTTATGTTGATCAATTAACCGCAATAATGTTCTTGTTGGTGACTTTTGTCTCATCGGTTGTTCATATATATTCCCTTGGTTATATGGAAGACGATAAAAATCTGCCTAAGTTTTTATCATATCTCTCTTTGTTTACTTTTTGTATGTTAGTTCTGGTTTCTGCGGATAATTTCCTGCAGTTATTTTTTGGTTGGGAGGGAGTTGGCTTGTGTTCTTATTTGCTGATTGGTTATTATTATCAAAAAGATTCAGCAAATAATGCAGCTGTTAAGGCCTTTATAGTAAATAGAGTTGGCGATTTTGCTTTTATTATCGGTATTGTTATCATGCTGCTTTATGCAAGCAGTATTGAATTTGTACCAGTATTTGCGCAAAGTTCAGATTTAGCCAAGATGACCATGACTATTTTGGGGTACGAGTTCATAGTGCTTGACGTGATATGTTTGATGTTATTTATTGGTTGCATGGGAAAATCAGCCCAAATAGGGATGCATGTATGGTTACCCGATGCAATGGAGGGTCCGACCCCGGTTTCAGCTTTAATACATGCGGCTACTATGGTTACAGCTGGGGTGTTTTTGCTAGCGCGTTGTTCTTTTATGTTTGAATATAGCCCAAATGTCTTAGTCATTATTACTGTGGTTGGAGCGGTTACATGTTTATTTGCAGCAAGTGTTGCAATAGCTCAAACTGATATTAAGAAAATTATTGCCTATTCAACTTGCAGTCAGCTTGGTTATATGTTTTTTGCGTGTGGAGTTTCTGCTTATCAGGCTGGGATTTTTCACTTAGTTACGCATGGATTTTTTAAAGCTTTACTATTTCTTTCAGCTGGAAGTATAATACATGCCGCACATGAGCAGGAGATATTTAAAATGGGTGGTTTATGGCGAAAAATGCCAATTACCTATGCTAATTTTTGGGTTGGTTCGCTTGCGATTATTGGAATTTTCCCATTGGCAGGATTTTATTCTAAAGATCTTATCTTAGAATCAGCCTACATGGCTGGCGGGGTTGGTAATTTTGCTTTTGTTCTCGGAATCTTAGCTGCTATTTTGACAGCCATTTATTCGCTTAAGATCATTGTGGTTACTTTTCATGGCGAAACTAGTCTTTCTAAGGCTGCTTTTGACCATGTTCATGAGTCGCCAAAAATTATGAATTTACCTTTATTTATTTTAGTGGCTGGAGCTTTGTTTTCTGGGATGCTTGGTTATTATATTTTATCAATTAATAATCCGCTGGGATATTTTTCTGGCAGTATTTTTAATTTAAATGTGAGTCACGATGAACATCATGTATCTTTGTTTATTCAGCTGCTACCTTTAATAGTTGGTATTGCTGGGATATTTATTGGTATTTATTGTTATAAAGGGAGTGTATACCAGAAAATTTCTGAGAGTTTTAGATTAATATATTGTTTGTTGAAGAATAAGTATTTTTTTGATGAATTTTATGACAGAATTTTTGTTAGATTTGCCAAAGTTTTAAGTTCCTGTGCTGGGTATTTTGATGTTCGAATAATCGACAGATTTGGTCCTAATGGTTTCAGTCATTTGACTAGGGGGCTTGGCTGGTGTGTGTGCCAGTTTCAAACAGGGTATATATTTAACTACGCACTATACATAATTTTTGCTTTAGTATTATGTATAACAATTTTTGTTTTTAAATATTTTTCCATTGTTTGGAGTGCATAAATGTTAGACTTACCGATCTTATCAATTAGTATTTTACTGCCACTATTTAGTGCTTTGTATATTACGTTCTTTATTAGTCAAAGTAGATCGCCGAGAAAGCAAATTTACGTTATTTATGTGGCGATACTAAGTTCGGTATTAACCTTGATAACTACAACATATTTGTTATTTAGTTTTGATAGACATCAAGAGTCTTTTCAATTTATAGAAAGATATCGTTGGGTAGATGCAATTGGGTTAGAGTATTTTGTTGGTGTAGATGGTTTATCGTTGTTTTTTATTTTTCTGACAGCGTTACTTAGCTTGATTTGTATTATTGCTAGTTTATTTACCATTAAAAAATATATAAAAGAATTCCTGCTTTGTTTTCTATTACTTGAATCTTTTTGTATTGGTGCGTTTTCTTCTCTAAACTTACTTTTGTTCTATGGATTTTTTGAAGTAATCCTAATACCTATGTATATTATAATTGGTGTCTGGGGTGGTGAAAACAGGGTGTATGCAGCGGTAAAATTTTTCCTATATACGTTTTTAGGGTCGGTATTTCTCCTGTTAGCATTAATCTATATCTATACTCAAACTGGCACGTTTGACATGATAGAGTTAAACGTAATGTTACCAGAATTACCTTTAGAAGTACAAAAGATACTATGGATTGCTATGTTTATTTCTTTCGCAGTAAAAGTACCAATGCCGCCTTTTCATACCTGGCTACCAGATGCCCATGTGCAGGCTCCAACTGCTGGATCAGTCATGCTAGCTGGAATACTATTAAAACTTGGTGGATATGCTTTTCTTAGAGTTTCTTTGCCAATGTTACCGTCCGCTTCGGAGGAATTTTCAGAATACGTTCTTTGGATGAGTAGCTTTGCGATTATTTATGCCTCGCTTGTAGCTTATGTACAAACTGATATGAAAAAGATGATAGCATATTCATCTATAGCTCATATGGGGTATGTTACTGGTGGTATATTTAGCTTTACAGAAAAAGGAATTAATGGCGCAATATTCCAGATGATCAGCCATGGACTCATTTCTTCAGCATTGTTTTTGGTTGTTGGTATGCTGTATGATCGTCACCATACTAAGGAAATAAGTAAATATGGTGGAGTAGCAGCTAGTATGCCAGTTTTGTCTACTCTATTTATGATTGCAATGCTTGGCTCGGTAGGTCTACCAGGGCTTAGCGGGTTTGTGGGTGAATTTTTAAGTATAGTTGGGATTTACGAGGTAAATCCACTGATGGGGCTGATAGCTGCTTTTGGAGTTGTTCTTGGAGCGATGTACATGCTAAAGCTTTACAAAGATGTAATATTTGGTCAAGCTACAAACCAGAGTGTAATAAAATTTACAGATTTGTATTTATATGAAAAGGCGGCGTTGCTACCGTTGATTATTTTAATAATTTATATTGGCATTTTGCCTGATTATGTTTTGCGTATCATACAATTACCGGTCACAAAAATTGCTGATTTATATGGCGTTCTATAAATATTTAAGTTGGAAATTAACATGCTAAGTCAATTTGTTCTAATTTTACCAGAAATTGTATTAACGAGTATCGTGATGTGCATGCAATTGCTTGCCGTATTCTTTAAACATCACTTACGCTCTATTGTTTTTCTGACAATAACTAGTTTACTTGTCCTTGCTGTCTCGATCGTATATTTTTCTCCAGAAGCGACTGCTACTGTGTTTTCTAATTCTTTCGAGCTTTCTCCAGCTATTTACTTATTTAAAGCTTTGGTTCTGTTCCTAAGCATAATGAGTATTGTGATATATAATGATATAATGAAAATCTCTGATAAATTTATCAAGGTAGAATTTATTACTTTGATTTTATTATCAACGGTTGGTGTATTTATTTCTATTTCTGCTAGAGATTTTATAATTCTGTTTTGTGGATTGGAGTTGCAGGCTTTATCTGGTTATGCGATGGCTGCTTTTAACAATAAAGACGTGAAATCATCAGAGGCTGGTTTAAAATATTTTGTTCTTGGATCTTTAATCAGTTGTTTAATGCTTCTTGGTATATCATTTTTTTATGGATTTAGCGGAAGCATGTATTTTGATAATATTAAAAATGCTTTAAATGGAGAGTTTAATATAGGTCTAGTAGTAGGTGCTATATTTGTGCTAGCTGCCATATTATTTAAATTATCAGCTGCTCCTCTTCATATTTGGACCCCAGATGTTTATGAAGGAGCCCCTATTTCTGCAGTAACATATTTTGCTGTGGCGCAAAAAATAGGTATTCTTATTGTGCTTATAAATTTTGTAACTTTGGTGCTAGGAGACTATGTTAGTATTTCGGTTGACCTTATAAAAATAGCTGCTGTTTTATCAATTTTTGTTGGATCACTTGGAGCTATGATGCAGTTTTCGCTCAAGAGATTGATGGCATATAGTACTATATTAAATGTAGGATATGTTTTAATAGCTATTTCTTTGCACTCGGATGATGGAATGTATGCTGCTTTTATGTATATGTTGATTTATGTTGTAGGTACGATAGGTTTTTTTGCCTGTTTAGTGGCGTTGTTTGGGGAGAAGAGTGATATAGCTAGTTTTGCCGATTTGCAAGGTATTGCGTCAGAGAGAAAAACGATCGCAGCAGCAATATCGATAATAATGTTTTCGATGATAGGCTTGCCACCCCTTGCAGGGTTCTTTGGTAAATATTACATTTTTTATAATGCTATTATGCAAGGTGAAATTACCTTAGCGCTTCTCGGTGTTTTAACCAGTGTAATAGCAGCGTTTTATTATCTGAAGGTGATAAAATATATGTATTTTATGGAGGCAACTGAAAAAGTAACAATTATACCTACTAATCGTGGATTATTGTTAGTATCGGTTGTATCGGTAGGATTTACTTTGTTTTTCTTTATTTTTGTTCCATCATATCTTTTGTAAATTTGAAGGGTTGATTTTACTTATATTGGTTATCAAAAATGCAACTACCATGGTTGAAAAATTATAATTTACTGATTTTTGATCAGATTGATAGTACAAATAGTGAAGCTCTTCGCCTTATAAAAAACGGTGTTAAAGGTAATTTTGTAATTGTAGCGAGAGAACAAACTGGTGGTAGGGGTAGTAAGGGTAGATTTTGGCAATCTATTCCTGGCAATCTACATATGAGTATTCTATTTCAGCCAATGGTAAGCATAAGTAGACTTAAAGAACTTTCTTTTCTGGTGGCGGTAGTCCTATATGAGACAATTCAAGAATCTATAAGCAAATCAAGTGCTCCTAAAGCTGATATTAAGTTAAAATGGCCTAATGATGTACTAATGGGTGGTAAAAAGCTGGCTGGCATTTTGCTTGAATCTACGTGTGTGGGTGGTATAAATTACGTGATAATTGGTATCGGTGTTAATACTCACTTTATGCCAGATATATCAGATGTAGCAGTGACAAGTTTATTTAACGAAGGAGTCATTTTAAAAAATTCAGATTATTTTTTGAGCAATTTTATGGACAAGTTTCAAATTTATTACTCTAGATGGGGCGCTGAGGGTAATTTTGATAACACAAGGAAGCAATGGCTTAAATTTGCATACAATGTGAATAGTGTTGTAACTTTAGATAACGGAGTAAGTAAGGTTTCTGGTGTATTTAAGGGTATAGATCAAGAGGGAGCTATTTGTATAGAACTTGCTAGCGGAGTAGTACATAGTTTTTCTTCTGGGCAAGTTACTTTTTGATGATAGATTAATCTTAAGTATAAAATGATAAATAATAATATTGCTATAATTTTGGTTGCTCCGCAAATGGGTGAAAATATAGGTGCAAGTGCCAGAGCAATGAAGAATTTTGGCTTGAGTGATTTGCGTATTGTCTTGCCAAGGGATGGTTGGCCTAATGCAAAAGCAGAGAGTATGTCTGTTGGAGCGATTGATATAATAAATCAGGCTAAGATTTTCCCATCTATAGATCAGGCTATCAGTGATTTATCCTTTATATACGCTACAACTGGAGTGCCGAGGGATATGAACAAGAACTATATTCTATCAAGAAATTTAGCTCAAGATATACCAAGTGACTGCAGAGTGGGGATAATGTTTGGTCGTGAAAATTGTGGTTTAAATAACCAGGAGATAACGTATGCAAATAAGATATTAGTTATAGATACTGATAAAAATTTCACTTCCTTAAATATTTCTCATGCAGTATCAATTGTTTGTTATGAATTGTTTGGCTTGAGAAACCAAACAAGGAATGATTTGAATAATCATCACAAGTTAGCAACGCAAGTTGAATTAAATCATTTCTATACGCATTTATTCTCAAAACTAGAAGAGAAAGATTTTTTCAGAGTGCCAGAGAAAAAAGAACAAATGAGTAGTAAAATAAGAAATCTATTTTCTCGTATAGATAAGATGTCGCAAATAGAATTGCAAACCTTAAGGGGCATTGTGACTGTATTAACCTCCGACAAGGACTAATATGAACTATTTTGAATTATTTGCTATAGAGCAAAAATATGACATTGATCAAAAACTACTACAGAAGCAATATTTTTCTTTGCAAACAAAATATCATCCAGATAGATCAAAAAATGAGCTTGAGCGTAGTGAAAATCTTGAATATTCAATGTTAATAAACGAAGCTTTTAAGATTTTACAAGATGATTATTTACGCGCCGAATATCTATTAAAAATAAAAGGAGAGCTTATTGATGATAATAGATTAAAAAAACTTTTATCACATGACCAGCTTGAAGAAATACTGAACAACTATGAGTTAATAGAAGAGCTACAGGATTTACCTCAGTTATATGCGGCGGCGCAAGATAAGATTGAGGATTGTCAGAAATTAGTCCATGAGATAGGGATATCATTTAGGGAGAATAATATTAAACAAGCTCTTGATCTTACGGTCAAGCTAAAGTATCTTACTAATTTAGTCGGGAATATAAAGTTAAAGATTAAGAATGCAGATAATTGAAATTGACGAACCTGGGACGAGCGATCTGACGGATGAAATAGTAGTAGGTATTGATTTTGGGACCACTAACTCTCTAATTGCTTATTCCAGAAATCATAATCCACAAATAATTACTAATCTTGGCAATGGTGGTCTTTTACCATCGGTAATATTTTATGATGATCCAAGCGATCGGTTCTTAATAGGTAAAAATAGAGAACAGAAGGGAGCTATTTTATCAATAAAAAGGCTTCTTGCTAAGTCGTATAATGATATTCGGTCAACAAAAGCTTTGTACGAAATATTGTCAGATTTTTTGTTAATTGATAATACTAATTCTATTCCGAAGCTCAAGTTTCAAAACAAAGAATATAGCTTTCCTGAACTGGCATCGAAAATATTTTTATGTTTAAAAGAGCATGCGGAGCTTGAACTTGGAGAAGTTATCACAAAAGCTGTTATATCAGTGCCTGCTCATTTTGATGATGCTTCTAGAGGGGCTGTTCTACTTGCCGCTAAAATAGCTGGTTTTGAAGTGCTAAGGCTAATTGCAGAACCAACGGCGGCGGCATATGCTTATGGGTTTCATAAGAAATCTGAAGGTGCTTATATGGTATATGATCTAGGAGGTGGTACGTTTGATGTTTCAATATTGAACATGCAAACAGGGGTATTGCAGGTTGTTGCTACTGGGGGAGATAATTTATTGGGTGGTGATGATCTTGATTATATCTTGGCTGAATATATTGCTAATGAGCTAAATATTGATTTTGTTCCTAGTTTATGTCTAGAGGCAAAAAGGATAAAAGAAATATTGTCTTCAAAAAATAGTGTTGCATCAAATTTTGATGGTAAAGTCGTTGAAATTAATAGAGGGGTTTTTGAGGAACTAATTTTACCAGTAATTAACAAAACAATTAGGATAGCGAAAAATACTTTGTCAGATGCGGATATTAAACTTGATGGGATAATTTTAGTTGGTGGCGCAACAAGAATACCGGTAATTACTGAGAGTTTAACCAGGTCGTTTGGAGTAAAAGTATTTTCTGATATTGACCCTGATAAAGCAGTTGTTCTTGGTGCTGCTTTGCAAGCAGAAAATTTGTCTTCAAGTTCCAATCGAAACTCTCTACTCATAGACGTATTACCTCTATCGCTCGGGCTTGAGCTGTATGGAGGTATTGTCGAGAAAATTATCATGCGTAACACTCCTATTCCTTTCTCTATTAATAAAAATTTTACTACGCAGGCAGATAACCAAACTGGTATGCAGTTTCATATAGTTCAAGGGGAGAGAGAAATGGTTAAGGATTGTAAATCTCTTGCCAATTTTGAATTAAAAAATATTCCACCAATGAAAGCTGGTGTAGCGAAGATAGAGGTAACTTTTGCAATAGATACTGATGGTATTTTATCTATTGCTGCGAAAGAAACTACTAGCGGAATAGCGCAAAATATTGAACTAAGACCCAGTTATGGATTAAGCCAGGTAGAAATCAACGATATGCTGGAGAGTGCATTCAAGAGTGCTAGGCAAGACTATGAAACTAGGCTTTTAATCGAAACTAGGCTTGATGCTAAAAATGTAATTTTAGGAATCGAAAAGGCAATTAAAGAAACACCAAATATTTTGAATGTTATTCAGAAAAAAGAGATTACTGTTCTAATAAACTCTTTACAAAAAGCAATAAATTCTGATAATCGGGATAAGATTTTGATAAAAATCGAGCAATTGAATAGACTGGCAGCTAGTTTTATTGAGAAACATCTGGATACTGGAGCTAAATTGATACTTGAAGGTAAACATATAGACGATATTTAAGGGGAGCAATTACAATACCGTAACGGCGTTGTCAATTACGGTAGAGGTGTCTGCTACACTGCGGCTTTGTATCTGTAGTATCTAGAAATTAGACAAAATGAACTTATGAATATTTCCTTTGAAAAGGCTGGTTTAAAACATATTGACACTATTTTTGAATGGTTGAGTGAGTCTCATATGGTAGAATTTTGGGACAATAGCCAAGAACACAAAGATGATATAGTACATTTCGTGAATGGTAGGAAAGGATCTGCACCTTATTATGATGGAATATTTGATTACTGGGTCGGGTTAATGGACAATGCGCCTTATAGTTTTTTCTTGACCTCTGAAATGCTGCAGAGTCAGACTGGTATCCCAGTTCTTCTTAGAGCTAATTTATCAAAAACAGGAAAAACAATTACTATTGACTTTGGTATAGGGAACAAAATTTTTCTTGGTAAAGGTTACGCTGCATCTACTCTAGAAGCATTTGTTGATTTCTATTATAATCAAGTTGATAAAGGAGCTGATACATTTTTTATTGACCCTGACGAAAATAATCCACGGGCTAAGCATGTTTATAATAAAGCAGGGTTCCGGGAAGTTGGAGAATATGATATGGAACAGGGGTTTTTTAAAGGAAATCTTAGCTACTTAATGGTTAAACGAATATATAAACACTAATTTAAATAGTAAGTTGGATAATGGAAAAAATAAAAATAATTTTTATTGAAAATGATAAAGAAATAGAAGTTGAAGCATTAGTTGGTTTGTCAGTTTTAGAAGTTGCGCACCATAATAATATTGACTTAGAAGGAGCTTGTGAGGGATCTCTTGCTTGCGCTACCTGTCATATAATACTGGAAGAGAAAATTTACAACACTCTAGAACAACCAACAGAAGCAGAGGAAGATAGTCGCCATCGTCTCCGAT
>CAMCTQ010000002.1 GCA_945878545.1 Rickettsia typhi | reverse complement strand
AGCGGGAATGACAAAGATGGCGCTGAAAATAACCACTCCACTTTACTAAAAATCTTAATGGCATATTACCTCTCCTAAATCTAATATTGGATCTTTTGAATCGCTATTTGCTGGCACTTCGAAACTACAACACTCATCTTGCTCACAAGCCTTTCCTTTCAGACGCGTTAAATTCTTAATATCAGTTATATATACCTTACCTCCATAACCAACAAACAAACTCTCCTCCAGACCTTCAATCGTAACATCTCTATCAAAATGCACAGCGTTATGATCACTATCTAACAAAATTACTTGAGCACTTTTCACCTGATTGATTTCAAAATCAATCATTACCCCAGTTTTCCATTTAGGAGCTGTTTTGACGCTGACAGAGGAAAAATTGCTATCTAGCGGTAGTTTTGTCTGATCTAATCTGATCTCTGATGCTACATAAGGCAAGACATCTGACACCAATACTTTTCCTTTTCCATCAGTATGTCCTATGAGCATATTATTATTATATACTGGTACATCCTTAATTCCCCCTACTTTAACCAAGGCTAAGCTATTGTAAATTGGTTGGGTACGATAAAACCCACCATCCATAGCAACAACACCACCAGTAAATTCTAATTGCTGAACTGGCGCCCCACCATAACGATACAAGTATAGCGAGATATCCCCTTTCTCTCCTTTTCTATCTAATTGCAAATCATAATCTGGCGTCAGACCCCTTATGAAACTTGCTCTATACCCCCACCCAAGCTTTTTACCCACGGGAGATGTATATTCGAACTGCTTAGTAGTAACGCCACTTTGGTTGGAATTACTCAAAGAGATGCTCTTAGTTCCTAAATTAGCGTTGAAAGACAAATAGGCAAAACTTTCTTTTCTTTTATTAGCCATGTTTCCACCAACGGTAAAACGAAAAGAAGAACTTTTGGTAAGATTTTTTTCATATGTAGTTGCAAGAATTTTAACACGCTTGCTTTCGGAATTAACATCGTTTGCAACAAAGGATAAAAAACTAACAAAAATACCACCTAATTTTTCATTATTATAACCAGCAGAAGTTTGGTATGTTGGCTGGGATGAAGATTGACCAGATATATTGTATATATCCGAATATTTTTTACCGCTTTTGCTAATAGTAGCACTAAAATTATATCTCTCTTCCTGATAATTATAACCCAAAGATCCTTTTTGAGAGTTGTTTATATTGTGAATATTACTAGCAATGGAAGTAGTGATTAACCCATAACTACCAAGTTGCACATCATGAGTAGTACCTACCGAATCATAATCTTTTAATGATTCAATATGCACCGCAGAAGTCCAAAAATCATTCATACCATGTCTATAATTAGCACTGGTTATAAAATTATCATACTTATTACTAACAAGACCAAATTCCCTTCTTTCCACACCGGTTTCAAAGGAATAGTCTGATAATCCAGTTTTTAATAAGCTAGGCGAAGAATAATATGGGATACTAATTGTTCTTATTGCGCCAGTAATATCCTGAGTCTTGACAACTAATTCACCTTTACCTGTAATTACTGGCAGATTCGCAACCTCAAAATCACCAGTTTTTGATTCACCATGATAAATTGGTAAATTATTTGCGTATACGTCAAATATAGTAGGTAATGCTGCTCTACCCTGAAAATTCATTAACGGATGAGTAATCAAATCTGGCCGGACCGAGAAATTGGTAGAATATTGAAGCCCTACAAATCTTGTGCTACCAGACCAATCAGCTGGTTTAGTTAAGCTATCACCAATACGCCACCTGGCCATATCATTCACATTATCAAAAGTCCAGTTAGTTTCAAGTCTGGTTAATTGAGTATCTTCTTTCTTTCTATCTTTTACTTTTACAAAAGAAACGCTACTAAGCTCTCTCTTGATAAAAAAACTGTTAAGCAACACTCCTTTATCATTAAAGTAATTCAGATCATTCAAACCTGATAT
The DNA here is from genome assembly GCA_945878545.1 of Rickettsia typhi. GTDB lineage: Bacteria > Pseudomonadota > Alphaproteobacteria > Rickettsiales > Rickettsiaceae > Megaera > Megaera typhi_A. The sequence continues at coordinate 25,107 of CAMCTQ010000002.1, read as the reverse complement.
ATAACCTGTATTATCATTTCTAGAAACAACTAAGTCATAATTTAAAAATGCACCTCTGGCAGCTTTACCGGCAATATCCTCAGTTACTGGATTTTGGGTAGTATTAAAATGCTGAATTTTCATTTGCTCAACTGGAACAGTTATATCCAAAGCTAAATCTTCTCCATCTAAATCATACTTCGTTCCTTCAAGGGCAGTCAGATTTATATATTTTTTGTCATTTAAATTCACAATAGTACGATCTAAATACTCTTCTTTAATCTCAAACGGAGTCATATCTTCAGCTAAAACTAATAAATTATTTGATTGATCTTTTAATATTGTAGAGAGCACATCCGACTCCTCATAGTTAACTTTTAAAGAAACTATTGACTCTAAATATCTTTTACCATCGCCCATTAGAACCAATCCAGATTCATCTTGAGACCCTGATTCTTCTGTAGTTTTAGATAATTCATGCGTTAACTCTGCTGCATTTTTCTCATCAGGAACTAACTTTGAACCTGTAGATTGCTCTAGAAAATTGCGATCATCCGAATCATTATCTTTATCTTCATTTTGTTTGTCCAAAATTGGTTGCGATTCCTGAGATTGTAATATTGGACCCTGAATTGGCTCATCAGTAGCCTTAGATTCTTTCTTCTGCTCTGGTAATGCCTTTGGTATTGCATCATCAGCCGAAGCAGTTGGCACAAAGAAAATAACCAATACAAATATAACTACTATCTGAGCAAACTTTGCTTCGAATATTGAAAGTGATTTTCGCATCAAGACTCGCCCATTACTTAGAATATATACTATCCCTTCATAGCCATCGCTTTAAATAGTCTGGAACAAATTGGAAGCGTTATTCTTGCTGCATACTTCGCCCGGACCTTACAATCCTCACGAATTATATACGGACAAAATAACACCTCCAATTTGTTCCAGACTATTTAAGTCTTATAATATCCTGCAGATGGTCATAACCAGCTACAGGATTCAGACAATGGAGCCTCTCTACTTCTTAGCTTTTTCGTCAGCTTCCATTTTCTCAGCTTCTATTGATACAGGAACCTTAAACTCAGTAACTAAACGAACGTGAGCGCCTTCTGCATTTATTTTATGCGGTAATTCCTTAACAGAAACTCTATAGCCATCTTCCATCACACTATACATTTTGTTCTTAATAGCGATTCTAACCAACTGGCTTTTACCTGGCGCTATTTTGAACATCACGGGAGTAACGGTTAAATCTTTTGTTTCTTTCAAAACTTCTTTGCCATGCTCATTCTCTACTTTGAAAATTGTCAGCTGAAAATGCTTAACTTCCTTACTGTCATTTTTCAATGTTAGAGCTGCAATCTTTTCATCTTTGTTGATTTTTAGTTTTACGGGAGTAATCGTAAAAGATGCATAAGCAAAACTTGGTAAGATACAAAGAAGTAATAAACTTATCTTGGTATAAAAACTTTTTTTCATAATCATTTTCTCATAAAATTTATTTAGAATGTTATTGTCACTGTTACTGTGTCTGCATAACTACCGATCGACGCAGTTTGAGATGCAGGAATTCTTCCATATACATTTAAAACCTGCGCAGCGCCTGTTCCTGTGCCAGATACCCAGCTACCTGTAACATTGCCCCAATTGGTAGTTCTACCAGAATCAGAATAGAGGGAATAACTAAGCCCCGATGCTGATGTACCAGTCATTTTACGAGTACTAGTAGTAGCAGAAGCAAAAGTACCAGCATCTAGGCCAATAGTATAAGTCGTACCATTTGTACATGTCGCTGTTATGCTAGAAGCCCCATCGAGCTGAGCCAAGGTATAATTACCAAAAGCTAGAGTAGTGGCAGATACAGTGCACGAACTTGCTACCGTAGCAGTTACCTGAAAAGTTGATGTTGAAGTGGCACCTGAAGACATATTTATAGGCGTCAATGCACTAACGACCGTCACAACAGCCGTAACAAAATACTTGGAAAGATGCTTTATTCGTTTTATAAAAACCATATAATTACCTGCTTAGATTTAAAAACTTAATGTTAACAAATAACTTACCTGTTAATTGATTATTTTATTATCAATAATAATTAGCAGTAACAACAGTAAATTATTACTAGAGATTTTAAAATATTTTTAATTATTCAAATTGTGTTGTAGAAAAGCATGTATACTAATGCTATCAAAGATTGCTATAACCAGGTGTTTCTGTATTCTGAAGTATGATATTCATTGGTACGGATAACTGATAGGATAAACGCCCAGCATCACTCCCTAAATTTATTGATACATTTATACTGTCCAAATATTTCCCTGGTACTGATTTTTGTCCAGTAGGAATTTTTGCATAAACATTAAAAATTTGTCTTTGGCCAGTAGCAACGCCTGCTAAAGAATTAGTACTACTATTGCCCCAAACTAAAGTATTACCACTGTCTTTATACAGAGAGTAGTTTAAATAATAAGTTCTATTTTTCACTTTACGACTTGCTGCAGTGGCTCCAGAAGAAGTTCCATTATCTAAACCAATAACAAAATTAGTGCCTTTAGTACATAATACAGAAATTGTAGTGGTGCCAGAATAGGACTGCGTCTTGCTAAAATTAGTTATTTGCAGCGCAACATCTCCCGCAACAATTGTACAAGAAGGCAGGACAGTGGCAGTAATGTCTATTGTCGCTTTATTGCCAGCTTTTATTGCCCCAACAGCAATATTTGCCATTCCTAACAAAGCAATAAGCACGAAGCTATGGAAACCAAAAAAACGTAAAAAAATCTTCACTTACCAATTACCAAATCATCTATTGAAAAAACGAGTTGTCCCAACCATGTCATTTTTTAATATAATAGCATAAGTACTATTAATATATTAACACATAATATGTATAGTATTTATAATCTTAAAAAATAATGCGTTATAACAGTCACTATTAAATAATCAAAACTATTATTTGAGTTGTTGACTACGGAATAAATTATTGATATAAATCTCGCTTGCTAGGGCATTTAATGCACAAACAAATTGGGACGTAGCTCAGTTGGTAGAGCAACGGTTTTTGGTATCGTAGGTCAGAGGTTCGAGCCCTCTCGTCCCAGCCAGCTTAAATACAAAAAATACAATTTTGAGGTCGTTATGAATATTAGATCGTGCTTATTGCTAATAAGCTTAATATTATACAGTCTCGTAACAATAGCTGCGTCCCCTTCCATCTTACATAAAGCTACAAATAGCTATGGTTCTAAATGGGTTTCTGATCAAGGTGGTGTTCGATGTTTGTCATTTAAAGAACCTTCTGCAGAAGCGTTTCAAAGTTGTATGGTTTTAAACAATCCAAATTTACAACTCTTTGATTATACTAAAATGATGCTTGCTGCCTTATATATCAAACCAGACCCACAAAAAATTCTCTTTATCGGTCTTGGCGGCGCAACCATACCAAAAGCACTGATTAAACTATTACCAAACGTACAAATTGATGTCGTAGAAATTGACCCAGAGGTTATTAACATTGCTGAAAAATATTTTTCATTTACATCGACTAACAATGTAAAAATATTTGCGCAAGATGGTGTTGATTTTATCAAAAAAGCTAACCCTGAAACTTATGATATAGTTTTTCTTGACGGCTTCGATACAGAGTATATTCCGCCAGCTTTTCTAACAACCGAATTTACTAGTAACCTAAAAAAGATTTTAACAAAAACAGGTATTGCCTGCGTGAATACCTTTACACAAAGCAAATCTTACCAATTAGAATCAGAATTATATCAAAAAACTTTTGGTGTAATTATCAATTTAATAAGCCCTGGCAACAGAATAATAATTGCTAGTAATGATCAATTCCCATCTCGTAATCTTATCGTCCAACAGGCAGAAAAATGGCAGACTAGTTTTAGACAATTTGGCATTGGGCCAGACTGGTTACTGGGTAAATTTGGACTTGGCTATATGAGAATTGTACTACCGATAACTCACGGTTTTGCTATATAATGTACGATATAGAATATCATAATTTCGAGTCTCAAAACCAAGATAGTAAATTATTACTAGATACTGCAAAATCTATAGTTAGTAATATAGAATCTGGCAATTCTTATTATCAAATTTTTAAAAAACATGAACCAGAAAATCTACTCAAAAATCTTACAGATCTAGCAGATAAAATAAGAGACAACTTTTCCGATCTAATTGTTATTAGCATGGGCGGAGCCACCCTAAACCCTCAAATGTTAGTAAGTTTTTTAGGACAAGATCAAAACTCCCCTAAAATACATTTTCTAAATAATACCGATCCCATTTTCTTTGCTGAGCTAATAACCACTATAGACATCAAGGATTCTGCTTTTATTGCAATTAGCAACTCTGGAGAAACTCTAGAAACTAATACTTTAGTTGGATGCCTGCTCAAGGAATATCAAAAAAATAACATAACAGACCTTGCTAATCGATCCTTTTTTATTACCAACCTTAAAAACGGTACGCTAAAAGACATAGGCACCGAAATTGACGGCACCTTAATCCCTCACCAAGAAGGCATTAGTGGTAGATACTCTGGTCTATCCAGTGTATCTCTATTAATTGGTTTAATTGCAAGGATTGACATACATGCTTATTTATCAGGCGCAAATGGAGTTATCGATGATTTCTGCTCTAACCAGGGTACAAGTAAACCTCTTTTAAGCGCAAGCTCAATATATTATTCCAACAAAACTACATTAGTGAATGTTGGTTACTTGCAAAGATTCTTACCGTTTTTAGAATGGTACTCACAAATCATCTCCGAGTCTTTAGGCAAGGACGGCAAAGGTTTTACACCTTTAAAAGGACTGGGACCAAATGACCAACATAGTATGCTGCAACTATATTTGGAAGGACCACAAGATAAATATTTCAGTTTTTTTTATGTAACAAATCTTAACAAAGATCTACTAAACTACAAAACTAGTAACTTAAATACATTGGGCTATTTAGCGAATAAACAACTAACCGATATTAATAAAGCAAATTTTGATGCAACTATACATGCCCTTAGATTAAAAAAAGCGCCTATAAGAAGCATTATTTTACAAAACTTATCTGCCAAGTCTTTTGGAGCAATAACATGTCATTTAATGTTTGAGACAATAACGATTGGACACTTAATGAGAATTAATCCTTTTGACCAACCTGGGGTGGAACTAATAAAAAAACACTCAAGGGAATTGGTAAATAATTTATAAAATTAATAATATCAACTTATTATGAATTCTTTTTTTAGTTGTATTATTTATAAAAACATTATATTTTCATATCGATATAGACGACAAAAAATCAAGCTGAGCTCAAAATATAATATTATTACTATGAAAATTAAGTATCTTTCCTTCCTGTTCATATTACTAACATACACAACTTCCAGTTTAGCTGGAGATTACCCAAAATCAAGAGTTGAAACAGAGATGGACGAAATGGGATCTCTAATTCAAGGGGAAGGAATTGTCTTTAGGCCTGGGAAAACTAAAAGTACATCAACAAAAGCAAAAATTGGTAATGTTAATAAATATCTTTATCAAGCGGCGCTAGATGTTCTTGATTTTGCACCTCTAACATCAGCAGATAGTGTTGGTGGGGTCATAATTACTGAATGGTATAATCCTAAAGGTCAACCTAATACTCAATTTAAAATAAATGTCTTTATCAAAGATGAAGTAATCAGTTCTGAAGCATTAGATGTTAAAGCTTATGAGAGAACAAAAATTGGTCACAAATGGTCAAAAGATTATAAGGAATCAGCAATTGGCGGCATCTTAGAAGATAAAATCATCAGAAAAGCAAGAGCTCTGTATCAGGCAGATAAATAATCACATACTCCTATGAATATAAAAAGCATAGAGGCAAAATGGCAGAAAATCTGGGATGATTCTAACGCTTTTGTTGCAAACAGCAATTCCGAAAAACCCAAATACTACGTTCTTGAAATGTTTCCCTACCCTTCTGGAAAATTTCATGTTGGACATTTGCGTAATTATTCAATTGGCGATGTAATAGCAAGGTTTTTTCTAGCCAAAGGCTATAACGTTCTTCATCCCATGGGCTGGGACGCTTTTGGTTTGCCAGCTGAAAATGCCGCGATTGCTAATTCCTCTCATCCTGGTGACTGGACTTATGCAAATATAGAGGCAATGAAAAAGCAACTGAAACCCATAGGAGTCTCTTATGATTGGAGCAAAGAGTTAGCTAGCTGTGATCCAGAATATTATAAACATGAACAAAAATTCTTCATTGATCTTTTGAAAAAAGGCTTAGCCTATCAAAAAGAATCAACAGTTAATTGGGACCCAGTAGATCAAACTGTGCTGGCCAACGAACAGGTGGAAAATGGCCGCGGTTGGCGCTCAGGAGCTCTCGTTGAAAAGAGATATTTGAAACAATGGTTTTTAAAAATCACTGACTATGCTGAGGAACTATTAACTGATATAAATAATTTGGAATGGCCAGAAAATGTTAAAACCATGCAAAAAAATTGGATTGGCAAATCCGAAGGTGCTAGTTTTCATTTTGATGTAACAGACCATGATCAAAAAATTGAAGTATATACAACCACCCCAGAAGCAATTTTTGGCGCAACATTTGTAGCAGTTGCTTATAATCATCCTTTCATTAATAAGATTAAAAAAACTGATGAAGTTAAAGCATTTATTGATAAATGTGGACATAATTCCACTGCTGAAGCAGATATAGAAAAAACAAGCAAAGAAGCCGTGTTTACTGGTTTGTTTGCCAAACATCCTTTTGACAAAAATATAAAATTACCAATTATTATAGCTAATTTTGTTTTGATGGATTACGGCACTGGAGCGATTTATGGGTGCCCTGCTCATGATCAAAGAGATTTTGAGTTAACGCAAGGCACAGAAAATTTGTCGATAAAACAAATAGCCAAGAGTACAAATAGCGAGATTGATTTGACCCACGCGGCATATATTTACAAAGAAGATGATATAATAATCAATTCCTCATTTTTAACTGGCATGACCGTTGGAAACGCTAGAAAAGCAATTATAGATAGATTTGAAGAACTTGGCATTGGCACTCGCACTATTAATTATCGTTTAAGAGATTGGGGAATCTCAAGACAAAGATACTGGGGATGTCCTATTCCAATAATTTATTGCGATAAATGCGGCACTCTACCAGTGCCAGTGGCTGATTTACCAGTTAAATTACCCCAAGATATTAGTTTTGACAAACCAGGAAATCCACTTGATCACCATCCATCTTGGAAATATGTAAATTGTCCTAATTGCCAAGAAAAAGCAATCAGAGAAACCGATACATTTGATACTTTTTTTGAATCATCTTGGTATTTTGCTCGTTTTTGCAACGTGCACAGTTCAGAAATGGTCAGTACAAAGGATTGTGATTATTGGATGCCAGTAGATCAGTATATCGGCGGTATAGAACATGCGATATTGCACTTACTTTACTCCAGATTCTTTACAAAAACCATGGCTGATGTTGGATATTTGAATATTCGCGAACCATTTAAACGTCTTTTAACTCAAGGAATGGTTCTCCACGCAACTTACAAAGATAAATCAGGTAAATGGTTGTATCCAGGCGATGTTGAAACCAAAAACAACAAATTCTTTCACAAAATAACAAAGGAGGAAGTGTTCGAAGGTAAGCTCGAAAAAATGAGTAAATCCAAAATGAATGTTGTAGATTTGGAAGAAATGCTACAGTCCTACGGAGCTGATGCGATTAGAATGTTTGTTCTATCAGATAGCCCAGCTGAAAAAGATTTAGAATGGTCAATGGCAGGTGTTGATGGTTGTAAAAAATTCATCACAAGATTAGTTGCTCAAACAGAAAAAGCTTTTGATCTATTACAAAAGCATCCATCAAATAACAAAAATAACAACGAACTTGATAGTCAGATCCACGCTACTATAAAAAATGTTACAGAAGATATTAATGCTTACCGCTTGAACAAAGCAATAGCAAGAATCAGGGAATTATTTAATAATATTTCAGATGCGATTTCTAAAGAATCAAGCGATATAAAGACTAGTTATTTTGGTATTAAGACTGTTATTCAGTTGCTGAATCCTTTCATCCCACATATCACTGAAGAACTTTGGCAGAAAATTGGTAATGATACCCCTTTATACAAAACTAGTTGGCCTAATTTTGATGAGACAAAACTGCAAATCAGCAACTACACTATGGCGGTGCAAATTAAGGGCAAGCTAAGGGCTACTTATGATTTTTCTGTCGATGCGACTGAAGAAGAGATCAAAAAGGTCGCCATTCACCTTCCTACAATCCAAAAACATATAGAAGGCATGGAAATCAAAAAGATTATTATCGTACCACAAAAAATAGTTAACATTGTAGTATAATATATGAGTGAATTTATCTCTGGTCGAATAGCAAAGTTTATTGCTGCGTCTGGAGTTTGTTCAAGGCGTCAGGCTGAAAAGTTGATCACCGATGGCCGGGTAAAATTGGATGGAAAAGTAATAACCACGCCAGCTGTAAATGTTGGATCAGAAAATATCATAGAAGTAGATAATAAGGTAGTAAGTCTATCTTATAAAACAAGACTTTGGCTATATTATAAACCAATAGGATTGATTACAACTCACAATGACCCCCAGAATAGACCGACTGTTTTTAACGCCTTGAAAGACTCTCTGCCAAGAGTAATTTCTGTTGGCAGATTGGACTTAAATAGCGAAGGACTATTATTACTAACAAATAGTGGAGCACTAGCTAGGGAATTTGAATTACCGAAAAACAATTTTGAAAGAGTTTATAAAGTAAGAGCACACGGCAACACCTCTAGTCTAGTGCTTTATGCAACTCAGAAAAAATCTCATCAGATCACAATTGATGATGTTACTTACAATCCCAAAGCAATCAAATTGATTTCAGAAGGAATGACGAATTCATGGTTCGAGGTCACTTTGACCGAAGGCAAAAACCGAGAAATTAGAAAAATTTTTGAACACTTCTCTCTTACAGTAAATCGCTTGATCCGTATTAAATATGGCAACTATAAATTAGGGACCTTAAAACCAGGAGAATTTAAAGAAGTACGTATTGACTAACTTTTATTAATTGATAAGATGCAATCCATTATAAATATTAACATTATATAATCATTTTCAAATTGAATGACTATTATAACTAAAAATTAGGAGCAACCAATATGCAAGGCACTCTTTCAATCAAAGGTCTAAAAACAGAAATTTTTTACTTAACAATTTATGATATACTCGGCCATTTTGATGTTATTGATCAAGTAACTTTTACCCCGGCTGAAGAAACTAATAATAGTTATTTTGACATAGTAAAACAAGCTTATCTAGAAGCTTCAATATCTGATAAAGAAAGAGATAAATTCTTGATAAAAGATTTTCATGAAAGAATCAAGGAGCTATTTAGCGATCGCACTCCAAAGATTATAGATAAATTAAAAGAATTAGGAGCAACAGATGTTGATTTTGCTCTTATAAATCATGACAAAGTTGTCCTAGAAAAGATAGCATTTGAAAATACCGAAACAGATATATATCAATTGGCTAAAATCTATAGATTTGTCGATATAGCAGCACATATTAATCCATCTTTTAACCCATATAGTACTAATATTACTATAGGCCATACTCCCATAACTTTAGGATCTCTAAATTACCAAGCTTTTGAATATGATAGCGGAGCTATGGTGCAGCATAATGCTTTTATAAATATCCAAGATGCAGGAAACAAAACATGGAATTATAATCATGCAGCCTTTTGGAACAAAAATATCAAGAATTTTTTTGATACTTCCATATTATTTGGTAATGCTTCTAAATATCTTCTAGACGAAGAAGTTTTTAGTTTTTTCCATACAAAAGAAATCTCACAATTAACCACCAAAAATCTTAATTTTGTTGTAGTGATTATTAACATGCATGATAGCGAAGAGTCTGGCAAACTATCTTCAGTATTCGGTAAATTTCCTCAACTTGCAAAAGAAACTCTTTATGTAGTGCAAAGTTGTTATTCAGGAAAATATCACCAGACATTGCCTAATGGCTGTCATTTAATAACTAGCTCTGGAGCTGGAGAATCAAGCCTTACGTGGGACTTTGACAAAGTAAGTAATTTAGCAAAATATGTGTCTAAATCTGGCCCAGATTTAGCATCCTTCCTGCAATTTTATGCTAATGAATATACTAGTTCAACTCCACATTTCAGTGGCATTTTTAGAAGCAACTTGATACAAAACGCAGCAATCAAAACTATAGCTCAGCCAGAAGTTAGAATTGAGTTATTAGATGAAATTCAAGAAGAGAAAGATAATTTTGTACAAGAAGTGTCAGAAAGAAAAATGCAAGTAAAAACTTTTCCTGTATATCTTGAACCTCAATTACATCATATCCACCCTGCTTTAGCTTCACCTCATGGGGAAAGTCATCATTTATTATTACCTAGCAATGAAGATCTTCCTCTACTAGGCAATGAGGTTTCACCTTATGATGATGATAGCAGTAACTCTTGTTGCCCTTGTGTTATTTTATAATGTAAATTTGTCAAATTAAAAAATTTCCTTTATGAATATAAAAGCCTTTGAGAGGGTTCAAAAAATATTGTCAAAACATCCGTGCTTAACCCAGAACTTAAAAGTGTGGTAGATATTGGTATAGTGAATTTCTGGTCTCCTTTGCTAAAAATTGCAACCCACAATGAGTTCCTGGTATAAACTTTAATTTTTCTATAAAAATAGATGTTGACTTAGTTATATAATATTCTCTAGACTTAAAGTTGTAAACTAAAGAGGATCTACATATCTATAGTTTACATCATATATTATTTAACGAAGCTATGAAGAAATAAAGTTTCATAAATGACTAATAAATTAAAAAGAGAAGAATTATGAAAAAATTACCTATCATGAAAAAATCGGATTTATTGCTATGGTACTAATGACTACTGGATTAACCTTAAAATCGACATTACCTGAAGGTTTTGTGTTTTTAACTGATATGATCCAGCGATAATAGAAAATTCCCGTTATTACGGCAATCAAAATTTCTTAGCTAGACAAGTCATTGGCTATAAAACCCCTAGAATTGTCTGTACAAAGGAAGCTGCATTAAAATTAAAACAAGCTAATGACGACTTTAGAAAAAATGGTTACAAACTTGTCATATATGATGGTTATAGGCCTCAAGAAGCTGTTGATGAATTTAAAAGATGGAGCAATGACATCAATGACCAAATAACTAAAGAATATTATTACCCTACTATTGATAAAAAAGATGTTTTTAAACTTGGATACGTCGCTGAGCAATCGAGCCATAGTCGTGGCAGCACTTTTGACTTAACACTTATAGAGACCGTCAAAACTCTGAAGCCTATAGCTCCAACTAAACGAATATTGAAAAATAGAGAAACCATATTTTTTTTAGATGATAATACTATTGATATGGGATCAAGCTTTGATTTATTCCACCCAGTATCTCAGCACGGAAGTAATCTAATAAATAATGAACATACCCAAAATCGTGAATTACTTAGAACAACTATGAAAAAACATGGCTTTAAAGATTACCAAGAAGAGTGGTGGCATTATACTTTAGAGAACGAACCATACACGAATACTTATTTTAATTTTATAGCAAAAAATTAGCTCTATTGCGACCTCCATCTGCAAATCTGTATCTGTTACTACCCTGGTTGAAAATGGCTAATTGAGTAAACAGATCGTTATCCTGAGCCTTTCGCAGAAAAGTGTGAGGATTCAGTTTTATATCTATATTTCCATAGCAACTTTCTCTGGTCTTTTTGTTATTGCGTTAGATCTTTGCCTTCCCATCTGTATTTTTTCTACTCCCTGATCTCGATTATGCATTAATTTATCTTTAATACCTTCAATCTTGGCTTTATCTACTTTAGATAATTCTCCAATATTAAAATGCGGAGATTCTTTGTCTTGTTTAGGAGAGTGCTTAGCTATTGCTTGAATTTGAGGTTTTTTTGTAATACTAACTGTTTCTGATTTTACCGGCACCTCTTGCGTGCTACCGAAAATCCTTTCAAAGAAACTAGGTTTTTTTGGTAATTGGAAATTAGCATGAGCTAATTCTTTGCTATTTTCCTTATTAAGACCTAGTTCTTCTCCACGCTGCTTAATATAACTTTCTAAATCTCCTTTATGAGCATGCTTTTTAGCATCTGTTTTTACCCACTCTAACTTACCACCCTTTTGCGCTATTCCTTTTGACTTACTTAACTCTGCATAAGTAGCCTTTATTTGATCAATTTGCTCCTGAGATGGCTGCACACCTTTCTTCTTGCCCTCTATTATTTTATCAATATCAACCTGCATTTGCATAAGCTTGCCTACATCTTGCATTTGATTTTGATTTTGTTGAGAAAATCTTTCTATATTAGAAAAAGCAGCAGCTATCGTCTGCTCAGGAGTTAATTTTGGATCAAGTTTAACTCCACTTATGTTACTACTTATTGCATTTAAAGATTCTTTTAAGTGCTTAATTCCACTCTTATCTTTGTTTGCTTCCATTGTGTAAAGTAGCTCGGTAAACTCTGCCCTTGCATCAGCTACTCCTTGTTTTAATCCTGTTGATTGCGATACCTCTTTAAGAGCATCTGCCATTTCCTGCGTTGGAATCATTCCAGGATAATCGCGCCATAGTTTAGATTGCGCTTTAGGAAGACCAGCAACATTCTCCCTATTAAAAAAATCTAAAACCTGATTATCCTTATTTCTTACCTGGCCACCAAATGCCTTAGAAGTGTTCAGCAAATCATTAAAAGCATGACCAAAATCTATTCTTGCCACTCGATCTTTTCCACCTTGAGTAACTACAATAAAATTACCAGGATTAATATCATGATCTCCTGTTATTATAGAACCAACTATTCCACGGGATATATCCTTACGCAACTCTGCATTTTCTTTTCCACTAATATCGTATTCTCTATGAAGAGGATCAGCTCCTCCCTTTTTGCTCCCATCCACAAACTTTATGTGTTTTTTACCAGTCAGTACAATCTCTCCTTTCTCTTGAATGAAAGCATCAAGAGTCCTGACTTGTTCTCCTTCTAAATATTTTGAAGCTACAGGGGTTCTTTTCCTATCTTTATCATATACCAATCTAACATCTGGAGCCGCTTCAAAACTATCAGTAATGAGAATTCGTCTAGCTATTTTGGCTGATATCACCTCACCATAATTCTCTCTATCAGTTCCGCCGGCTTTAAGACGACGTCCAAAAGTATTATCCTTAATAGATGGTTTTAACTGATAATTCTTACCGCCCATCTTTACACGTTTACTACCAGTAACTCCACCACTATTAACGGCATTTCCAACATCAAACTCGTTATAATCTATAGGCATTTACTACCTCTTTATTTAAAAATTAGATTTTTCGTAATACTATTCACCAGTCTGATATATTATTAGTAGAAAATCAAGATGATTTATGCAGCCTGATTTAAGAGGTATGTTTGGAGTATATAGTTTTATAAAACCGATAAATATAACAAACCGACCTTCCTAAGAAATATCCAACTAACATTCCACTTATTGAATTTTCAATGTATAAATATGGATTTATTAATTCAGAGTTTGTTGCCTCAAGATAGCCAAAAAGATACTTTATCAAAAAGAATGTAGTCAAAATAACAATCGTTGAATAATTCCCAGGTAATTCTATAGATTTCAATTCTCTAAAAATTTTTATAACGGTTTTTTGTGCTGTTATAAATCCTACTGATAAACCTAAAAGCATAAAACCTATATAAATCATATTATTCTCAGAAAAAAAGACTTTATATTTTAACCCTATTAACACTGCTGGAATAATAAAAAACTTCGGCAAGTAAACAATATGATTGCGCATTGCCTTAATTCCGACGAATAATAGATAGGCTAATATTGCCCAAACGTATAACGGAGTAGTAGCTATTATTTTTATAATATTATTAACTTCAGCACTGTTCATAAATTTTTTCCCATTGGTATATCACAAGGATCGCTTGGGTCATCATCTGGGTTATTAAACGGCATATTACAATATCCGTTTTTTTCATAAAACTGCAGAGCAGCAGGAGAAGATTCAGTGTGAATAGTTTGATAATCCTGGTTTTTCAGCCATTTTTCAATTAACTGCAAAAACTGTCTACCAAATCCTTGATTTCTTTTCTCTGCATCGATCACAATAATTCGCATGGCTACTCTTGCATTTGGCCACAGCTGAATATGAGCATAACCTATAATCTTAATACCTTGATAAAAAACAAAATGAACATGCTCTGGATGATTGAATGTCCAGAGATATGGATCATCTATAGGCACGTTATCAAAAAAATATTTTTGACGGAATTTTTTAGCAGCTTCTATTTCAGAATAATGGGTACATTTTACAAGTCTTAAACGATTAAATCCACTTTTCTTTAAAACCTTCAGTATGAAATCATTTTTTCTTAAAGTATAGGTTGGAAATATGGAATTACTTTTCTCTGAGGATAAGGGGTCTCTTAAAATATTTTCTTTAAGAGTGGCATATTCATTGCACACATCATCATTCTCTCGTAAATAATCTCTGAACAGAAGGGTTAGTTCGATTTCTGGATGCCCTTCTTCATACGCATGAAGGTTAACATCAACATCGCCCCTCTTTGTAAACCCATATTTAAAAGGTATATTCCACTCTCCCTTGTAAGTATAACCTAATTTTGTAAAAACATTCTTCATGCTTATAGCGGACCATTGTTGTAGTGGTGTAAAAGGCTTTACAACTACAATAATATCTATTTTTGGCTTTGCAGCAAGCCCAGGTACCGAAGTTGAGCCAACGTGATGCACTGCGATGCAATCATCCCCAAAAGCTTCTTTGATTTTGATAGATTCCGCCTCAAACATCCTTGGCCAATCATGGTTATAAGAGGCAAGTTGTATGATTCTTGTTCTGCCATTATTGAGTTCCATCCGCAAGAACAGACAAGAAGAGTTATTGACATAACCACTGCGTTCAAAATCAACTTTATACCCAAGTTTTTCATAAAACTCTCGGCTATTTTGAAAACTCATTGTTGCAACTGTAGCTATCTTACAACCTATTTCACGACCATAATCATGAACATGCTCCATCAACTTTCGACCAAGATTATTTTTGCGCCAGTCTGGATGCACCCATAATTGATCTGTATAAATGCTACCAAAGACCACGCTGCCATTACAACCAGCTATTATTTCACTAGCTTCATTTCGAGCAAAGAAAGCAAAAGGATAAGCTGATCCCATCTCTGACGTTTCGTGATTAATCTGCTTCGTTAAAAACTCAATGCCGTCATTGCTTGGTGCCAAGCAATGTTCGATTTTTATTTTTTTGCTAAATTTATCTAAACCATTAAGCATAAGCTCACCTTAAAAATACTTAACACCTATAGCATCTCTTACTTGCCCCATAGTCAGCTTTGCTAACTGATGAGTTTTATTTGTTCCCTGATGCAATATTTCTTTAATATCTTTGCTATTAATAGTCTCTCTTTTTGCACGAATAGGTTTGAGCAAATCTTGGATACTATTATTTAAAATATTCTTTATTGTTACATCCCCAAGACCACCACGCTCATAATGAGCTTTTAATGATTTTACCTCTTCCTTATCATGATGAAAAATATCTAAATAAGTAAAAACTACATTCCCCTCAACACACCCAGGATCAGTAATTTTGATATGATTAGGATCAGTGAACATCTGAAATATTTTCTGTTTTACTTCTTCTTGTGTATCTGAAAGAGAAATAGCATTTCCTAAAGATTTACTGGCCTTAGCTTTGCCATCAATACCAACTAGTCTTGGAGTATTACTCAAAATAGCTTTGCACTCTTTAAGGCAACTAGTATTATAAATCCTATTAAACCGTCTAACAATTTCATTTGTTTGCTCAATCATAGGGACTTGATCATCCCCGACTGGAACCAATTCTGCTTGCAAAATAGTTATATCTGCTGCTTGGCTAACTGGATAACAAAAAAATCCAGCTGGGATTGAGTCATCATAACCTTTTTGATGAATTTCAGATTTTACAGTAGGATTTCGCTCTAGCCTTCCAAGAGTTACCAGATTTAGATAATAAACCGTTAACTCAGCAATTTCTGGAATTTGAGATTGGATAAAGATAGTTGTTAGGTTAGGGTCAATACCAATACTCAAATAATCCTTGGCAACTTCAAAAACACTTTCTGTGATTTTTTGCGGATTTTCAAAATTATCCGTCAAGGCTTGAACATCTGCAATCATCACGTACTGATCATATTCATTTTGCAATTTGACTCTGTTTTGCAAAGATCCAACATAATGCCCCAAATGCATCCGACCAGTTGGTCTATCACCTGTTAAAATTTTCTTTTTCATATTAATTCCTAATTAGTTTATCTGGTAAAAATCCGCCTACTTGCGCTTCCCAAAGAGTTTTGTACATACCACCTTTTGTAAGTAGCTGTGTATGGGGTCCATCTTCTACAATTTTACCTTGCTCAAATACAAGAATACGATCCATATGCAAAAGTGTTGATAGACGATGAGCAATAACTATTGTTGTTTTACCCTGCATAAGTTCCCACAGACTCTGCTGAATATCACGTTCAACAACAGAGTCAAGAGCAGATGTCGCCTCATCTAAAATTAAAATAGGTGCATTTTTTAGAATAGCTCTTGCTATAGCGATTCTCTGGCGCTGACCACCAGAAAGTTTAATCCCACGTTCACCTACTAAAGAATTATAGCCTTGTGGCAATTTCTCGATAAAATCATGGGCATGAGCGCGTTTTGCTGCTTCAATAACTTCTTCATCACTAGCACTGACACGCCCATAACGAATATTATCCATAAGAGTTCGATGAAACAACGATGGATCTTGAGGAATCATCGCAATATTCTTGCGAAGACTATCTTGAGTACATTCACGAATATCTTGACCATCAATAAGAATGGATCCGTCAGTCACATCATAGAGCCTTAAAATCAAATTCACAAATGTTGATTTGCCACTGCCAGAATATCCTACTAAACCCACTTTCTGCCCAGCTTCAATTATAACTGATTTATTATGGAACAAAGGTGTGATTCCTTTGTAATGAAATAATACTCGGTCAAAAGAAATAGTACCATTAGTTACTTTTAGTTCAGAGGCCCCTGGTGAATCTTGAAATTCTGGTTTGT
The DNA here is from genome assembly GCA_945878545.1 of Rickettsia typhi. Taxonomy (GTDB): domain Bacteria; phylum Pseudomonadota; class Alphaproteobacteria; order Rickettsiales; family Rickettsiaceae; genus Megaera; species Megaera typhi_A. The sequence goes on along the minus strand of CAMCTQ010000002.1, from coordinate 7,889 downwards.
CTAAAACCACTTTCAGACCTTGGGTAATACGCCCTAATAACTTTGAAAATTCTGAAAAATCCTTTGTTAGCTCCCAAAAAAAATCAGCAATTGAAATATTAATAAGTAGGACGATAGCAAAATCTCCAACAGTAATCCAACCTTCTTCTCTGCCTTTGAGTAGAAAATAAAAATTGAACGATTGTAATATCAGCGAAGAAGCTGAAATATAGACCCACATCCAAAGATATGCCCATTCTAGTTGTCGCTCAGCTTTAACAGCGTCTTGAAACACGCCATCTAAAGATTTTTTCTCCTCTGATTTAGCACTAAATAATCGTACAGATAAAATATTTGACAAAACATCAACGAGATTGCCAGTAATAGTTGAAGCAGATTCTGACCATTTGGTAGCTAGCACACTTATCTGCTTTGAATAAATCCATGCCCCTGTAATCAAAATTACTGCCCATACGAGCATACCAAGAGCAAAATGAATATTTACTTGCCATAAAGTAATAATGGCTATGCCTAAAGCTAATCCGTGGCTAAAAAATCTATCAATCACAATTCTCACAATCGCTGGGACAGCACTTGTTAAATCATTAACTTTATTAGTCAAACTACCTGAAAAATTATTCTGGTAAAAATTTTGGCTTTTATCAACCAGTCGCTCTAAGGCATCATTAGCTATTTTTGCTCGCATTGCTGGAATCATTTTAATCTCAACAAAATAATTATAAAGACGAAATGAGACAGAAAGTAAAAGATATAATCCAAGATAGAAACTAATAGGTACTATTAGATTAGCAAAAATATTATGTTGTTCACTAGAGGCTAAACGGTTCAAAATAACTTTTAATAAATATGCTCTAAGCGACAGATCTACTGCCCATATTACCGCCGCCATAACCATGCTAAATATTGACAAAGGAAAGGATTTGACAGCATTAATAATATAAAAAGCCACCTGTTTTGCTGTAATATTGCTCATAGTTCTTTCTTGTATATTTTGAATTGTTTTATAAACACTCTTAAGAAAATTTATCAACTGACTATTTATAGGCGATTCAGATGAAGTTGGCACTAGGCGCAAGGGGTCGAAGCCTATGAATAATAGGAGAGCGACGTATGCAACTTACATATCAAATTGACTACAGACAAATAAAGGCTTCATCTTGACACAATCAACGCTTCCGTGCAAGGATACTTTAAAACTACTGTAACAAAGCGTATTGTAATAAATTAATAGATTAAAATCAAACAATGAGCAAAAAAAATATTGTTGCTATCCAGGCCGACAGCTTGGAATCCCTGAAACCAGGATCTGATAGCTCTCTTTTTATTGCAGCTGAGTTATGCAAACGGGGATATGAGATATTTTTTTACTCTCCTAATAATCTTTCTTTGATCAATAATAACTGCATTGCCAGCGGTAGATTTGTAGATGTTAAATATTCCAAGCATCAAAGCAACTTTACCTTGAAACATGAAACAATACTGAATTTGACAAAAGTACATGCCTTGTTAATTAGACAAGACCCCCCTTTTAACATGAGTTATGTAACAAACACCTACATTTTAGAAACATTAGCACCTAAAGTACTTATGATTAATAATCCTTCGGCCATTCGTTCAAATAGCGAAAAAATGGTAGTTTTTAAATTTCCTGAGTTTATACCACCATCCATTGTCATTAGCAGCTTAAACGAGATGGTTATTGAATTTATTACATATCATGAACAAATTGTTATAAAACCCCTTTATTGGTTTGGAGGAAAATTTATAGATTATATGGAAGTAAATAATTTGAAAGATATAAAGAAAATCATTAACTCTGCTCTTAAAAAACATGGACAAATTATTATTCAAAAATTTATACCCACTATTTACAAAGGTGATAAACGAATTATTATAATTGATGGCAAAGCAGTAGCTGCAATAAGACGCATACCTAGCCCAGGAAATTTCCTGGCAAACCTTGCTGTAGGGGGCACAGCAGAAAAAACAGAGTTAACAAAAAAAGAAAAAACAATATCTACAATTGTAGGTGAATACTTGAAAAAACAAGATATTATTTTTGCAGGAATAGACATGATTGACGAGTATTTGATAGAAGTGAATTTAACTTCTCCTACAGGTCTTGTAGCCATTGAAAAACTTTATGGTTTAAACCTTGGAGAAAATATCGCGTCATATATAGAAAATGCTGGAAAAAATTAATAATCAGTAGAGAGTATCAACATGAATAATAAACCTTCTGTAGGATTAGGTGTTTTAATTTTTAACCACAAAAATGAAATTTTACTTGGTAAACGGATTAATTCTCACGGTGATTCTACCTGGGGTCCTCCTGGTGGCCATCTTGAATTTGGAGAAAGCTTTGAAGATTGCGCTATCCGTGAGGTTTTAGAAGAAACTGGACTTAAGATCCATAGCCCTAAATTTTTAGCGATCACAAATGATATTTTTCATAACGAACAAAAACATTATGTATCGGTCTTTATGAAAGCTGACTACCAATCGGAACAAATAATCCAAAATTGCGAGCCTCACAAAACACAAAATTGGCAATGGTTTAATCTCTCCGATTTGCCTTCGGATTTATTTTTACCATTAAAACAACTATCCTCCAATAAAAGTTATGGCGGAGACTTATTTAACCTACAGGAAAATTTTATTCCTGGATAAATGATATTATGACCCAGAAACTCACTCATCGAAAAGCTCAAATTACCGACCTAAGAGCAATTGTAAACCTCCTATTAGAAGATGAATTTGGACAAATTCGAGAAAAACTAGAAACAAATTTAGATCAACGCTATATTGACGCGTTCTATAGAATTGACTCTGACCCAAATCAATATTTGATGTTAGTAGAAATTGATAATAGACCTATTAAAATTGTTGCTACCTGCCATCTAACTATTATGCCTTCACTAACATTTATAGGGTCCACACGAATGCAAATTGAAGCTGTTCGGGTTTTAAAAAAATATAGGGGTCAGAAAATTGGAAAATGGATGTTGAATGCTGCAATCTTATACGGCAAATCAAAAGAAGCTTCCATATTCCAACTAACTACAAATAAAAATCGCTTGGGTGCAAAACAATTTTACGAACAGACTGGCTTTGAAGCAAGTCACATCGGAATGAAAAAGTATATATAATCACACCAATATAAACTATTAATCCTCATCTACATCACCACTAGGACTAACCCCTTTAATTACACCACTAATATCCTCATCATCATCAAAAGAAAATATTAAATCTTCAGAAGAATCTGAGAAGAAATGAACAGGCATTTTTACTACAACAGTACTCTTCTCTGCTTTAGCAATTTCTTGAGTAACAGCTTCAGTTTTTTTTGGTAGCAGGACAAATCTATCGTTCTTGGGAGCGCTAACTACTTCGGCATACGAAGATTCTATATTATCATAAACTGAACCAAGATCATCAAAACTAGAACCAAAAAGCGGAGGTGAATCTTCTTGAAAAGCACTGCTTCTAGAGCTAGGAACAATAACATCAATAGGGGCACTTCCTGAGACAGAAGGAGACTTTCTACTCTCTTGTATGCTCATTCCATTAGTACTTAACGACACACCATCTAAAGAGCTAAAATATCCTATTATCTCATCATCAATAGATTCTTCTTGGTCAAATTGTTGTTTAGGTAAGAACAAAATAGGAGTTACTCTTGTGAATTCTTGATGTTTTTTGGTTGGGACAACGGGATCAAATTGCATTGATAGAAAAAAAATGTCGCGACTTTCTAATTCTTGCTCTGGTCCGTTTAATTCAGGAATGATTTGCAAAATCCCTTCTTCCATACCACCTTCTTTCGCTAAAATTGATTCTAAATATTCCTTGATTGGACTAGAACCGATCTCTTTAGATAAATCTAATGGAGTTTTCAAAGAAAAATTAATTGCGTAAAGTGTACCACCCCCTTCAACAATAGCTTTAACTAGTTTTAATTTATTGCTTTTAACGGCTAAGTGTAAAGCTGTATTACCTTCAGCATCAATACATGTAAAAGCAATTTCATGCTCTATGCCAAGGGCGCTTTTATTTTCTATAAACTTTAATGCTTTACTAAATTTTTTTGATGTTATTAAAGAAATTAATTTGTCTCCGTTTATATTTCCATGATCTTGATCTAAAAATCTAAAACCTCCAGGAGCAATAGGTATAGGTACAGGTACAGTTACAGTTTTCATAATTATTACCTCTTAATTTCTATTCTACAAACTATATAGATTCTCCTTATATGTGTCATTAACTAATACAGAAAACAACTCATCAAACTTTTTTACAAATCATTCTTCACCTAAGTGCACTACAGGATTTAAAGAAAGAGGTATTTCTATCTTGAGATCTTTATGATGATTATCAGATCTTCCTATCACTTCAACTTCACTTACTCTCTCACCCCCCCCTGATTCCCTTGGAACTAAACCACCTAATAATATTTCTCTTAAATCTTCATATGCCGGCGACTTTACTAAAGGTCCAAAACTACTTTTAGGTTTTTGAGGAGCTTTATGTTGTTCTTTTGACATAGAATTACCTTTATTAATTAATTACTTATAAATTAATTATTTCACAAAAAAGGTTTCTTGTAATCTAAAATCTAATTATTATTTTTCCTTTCGAGAGGATGGAACTCTTTTAAAGTCCTTTTCAAATGAGCAGTTTGTACATGAGTATATATCTGCGTAGTACTAATATCGCTATGACCAAGCAACTCTTGAATAACCCTTAAATCAGCTCCATTTTCTAGCAAATGACTGGCAAAGCTATGGCGAAGCGCATGAGGTGAGATCACTTCAGGATCAAGACCAGCATTTAAACTAGCTTTTTTTAGTAGCAGCGCAAAATTCTGCCTTGTCATATGCCCTGCCGCAGAATTGCTAACAAAAAAATAACTCTTTGACTTTGAGTTTTTTCCAACGCAAAAACTATCGCGAATTTTCAAATACTGCTCTAAAGTTTTTTTAGCTTGTTCATTAATTACTATAATTCTTTCCTTTGAACCTTTGCCTTTAATCAGGAAGTTCGTTCTAATTTCAGAAAAATTATTACCGCTAGTAATATGGGTTGTTTTTAAGCTAACAAGCTCACTAACACGCATACCACTTGCATATAACAAATGGATCATCGCATTAAGTCTAATTCCATCAGGAGAACTATCGTGCCTACAATATTCGAGTAATATTCTTATATCATCGATGGATAAAAACTCAGGCAACTTAGAAATATAACGAGGTAAATCTACGACCAAAACTGGATTATAATCAGTGTGGTTTTCACTCATTAAAAATATAAAATAGGTTTTTAAAGTTGAAATTTTGCGATTTATCGACCGAGCTGATATTCCAGACTTAGCCAATTCTGCAATGAACTTACTAACATCAGAATCCTTGACTTTAAATTCTGTTAATTTAACCTTTCTCAAAAATTCTTGAAAATCTTTCAAATCACGTTTGTAACTAAGAAGCGAATTTTTAGCAATTCCCCGCTCGGCAAGCATCATCTCTAGAAACTGTTCAATAAACTGCATGCATATATCTCGCCAGCGTGGTTACCTCTGATAATTTCTTGCAATATAGTCAAAAAATGGTTTTGGCATGTTTGTGTGATTGGTTAGGGAATAATTACTTAATATCTAATTACATTTATGCATTGTAATATGTATGACAATTTATGTCAAACAGGTCTATTAAGTAGCACAAAGCAAGAATAAAAAAATATATACTTATACTATTAATAATAATAAACTTAATTTACTATTATTAATTAATAATAGCATAACCAATAAGGAAAGAGGTTTTTATGAAAGTTAAAAGTTTAGATGATACTGGTAATAGAATTGAACTGAGTGGAAAAATAAGTATAAATTACATTATCCGCCCTGGTGTTACTATAACTTTTGGTAAAGGTGCAACTGTAGATGGGATTAGCGTAGAGGGTCAAACTTTTTATAATGACGAATATGTACTTAAACAACTTTCTCTAAGTAAACTTGGTAAATTGTCTGCGGTAGATGCCAGTCCATCAAGGATCGATTTGGATCCACAAAATATAAGTGATGAGCAGCCTATAAAACTAGCAGGAGATGATAATCCTGATCATTGTTGTTGTCTGATTTTGTAGAACTACTCAGGAAGAGCTTTAGCTAAAATAATATGTATGATTTACGATGTCACTTCAGAATTTTGCCCTAGCAAAATATTAGGATGAAATAGTTAGAGACTGGTATGACATCGGTGGGTACGGATAGGTTATATTTTTTACTCTCCATGAGTCTCCTCAAAAGAGATTTGTTGGAGGCCAAGGCCGGAATCGAACCGGCGAATAGAGGATTTGCAGTCCACTGCATTACCACTTTGCTACTTGGCCATGTTTTAACTTTAACGCTCGCTCCAAGTTCTAACTAATTTCAAGGTAAAATGCAATAATAATTGCAGAGAATCATATAGATATTATTTTTTTAACTAGTTTCAACTAATCTTGTTCACTCTCTGGGCGTGTCTTCCACTTTCAAATTCAGTGTTTAAAAATTTGTCTATCATTTGAAAAACGGTTTTCTCTTCTGTTAATTTACTAGCCAGAACTAAAATATTCGCATCATTATGAGATCTTGCTCGCTCTGCCATAAACTCATTTAAACATAAAGCTGCTCTAATAACAGAACTACGATTTGCAGCAATTGACATACCAATACCTGTGCCGCAAATTAATATCCCATATTTGCTATTTCCCTCAATAATTTCTTCAACTACTTTTTTTGCATAATCTGGATAATCAACTCTCTCTGTACTATAGCACCCTAAATCCATTATACTCTTACTATGCTTTTGTCCAGAATTTAAGCGACGTTTTTCTAGGTTATTTGAATATATGGCGTAACCAGCTTGACTTAAAAAATCTAAAATTTTTAACTTTAAATCAAAACCAGCGTGATCATTTGCAATTACTAGATCATAATTTTGCATAAAAACATCCTTTCTGTAGAAAAAAATTAGTATTTATTATATAATGACAGCAATATAATAAATAACAAATTTAAATAAAAGGCACAAATTAAATGAGAAATTATAGTTTTTATATATCACTATATATTATAATTGCCGCTGCTTTATCAAGTTGTGCAGTAACAAAGCAACAAGCCCCTATAGAATACCACCATAGTAATTCAAATCTTGGAGATTCAAAAAGTTTAAATGAAAACACTGTAACAGTAGTTAGCAATGATGGAGAGATAATATCTAGCAAATCTGAAATCGACGAAACATCCGAAGTGATTAAACCAGCTCCTGGCAGTGAAAACTACATAATACCTGCAAGCAAACCCACAGAAAATGATTATAAAATTATTGAACACCAAGTAAAAGAAAACGAAACAATTCAAGAAATAGCCATCAATTATGAACAAACTGTAGATGAAATTGCACAAATCAACGATTTGTCTCCTCCTTATGATTTAGATGAATCTCAAGTCATTAAAATAAAAACACCAAAGGATTTTACACAAAAACCAAAACTAATAACTGAAATAAAAGAAGAGCCCATAAAACAAGTAAAAATCGTTCCTGATTATATACTTCCTGTTGATGGTACCGTTATAACAAAATTTGGTGACAAAACAGATCATGGAATTAATAAAGGAATAAATATTTCAGCCAAAGAAGGGGCAACCGTTGTTGCATCCGCATCTGGAAAGGTAATTTATGCGGATTATGATGCAACATTTGGTAATTTAATCATCATAAAATTGGATAATAAAAATACGGTCCTTTCTTACTCCCATCTTGAAGATTTAGTAGTTAACAAGGGCACGCATCTTAAACAAGGTGACATAGTTGGTTATGTTGGTAATACTGGCAAAGTTAAACAACCTC
>CAMCTQ010000001.1 GCA_945878545.1 Rickettsia typhi | reverse complement strand
GCCCTAAAATAGGCTGTAATGACTCTACATCTAATTTAAATAATTTGTCTATAAATTTGTCGACATAAGAGTTACGCCAGTTGGTTGTTCTGTCCACTCTTAATAATGCTTTTGACAACTGAACAGCATGCTGCTCTAAAATAGGTTGTAATAACTTGACATCTAGTGTAAATAATTTTTCGATGAAAGAGAATTTATCATTTCTAGCAAAAGCTCCTAACAACTCAAGTGTATGTTGTTTTAAAATAGGTTGTAATCTTTGCGGAGATAGTTCAAATAATTTGTCAATAAAATAACCTTTATGATCGCCAGAAGATTCTAACAACTGAGTGGCATGTTGCTCTAGAATAGATTGTAATAACCCTGCATCTAGTGCAAATAATTTGTTGATAAAATCGATATCTATAGCTGCTGATGAATTAAAAACGATGCTTAAATTTTCTTGCTTCATATTTGGAAGAGCTGTAAAGAATTCTAATTCTTTTTGCTTATCCCAAGTGCTAAATCCTACTAAATTGATTTCGCGTACTTTTTCATCGACTATTGCTGCAGCAACGATACCAACGGCTGCCACTCCTTCTAAAGATTCTGATTTTCCTGATGGTTTAGACATGATAACTATTCTTTAATATATATTAATAAAGAATATATTAATATATATTAACTAAAAAATCAATAAAAATAATTTTTATATAGAAACATGGTCAGAAACGTATAATAAGATAGTGGGGTATTATTGGTCTAGAATCGCATCTTTTTCATACTAACATCCCAGGCTTTGAGTTGCTGCTAATAGTAGCTCGTCTTGTACCAGACGCTTGTTTATGTCGTATGCCTTTAGGAATTTGCCTTATACACTAGATAAACTTCTGCATCTCTTATAAAACCAAATTGTAGTTTATCTTTAATTAAGCTATTCTATCTAATCTTTCGCTGGTGGAACATCATTCATACGTTCCAATATTTTTAAAGCTTTTGTAATAAACTCGTTGTGGTTGTCGGTAGAATTTTTTATTTTTGTATTACTATTAGTTGATTTACTAAATAATTCTTATATCTGTCAAACAACGGTGTTAACAAATATTTTAAGAATATATAAAATAGTTAGTAATTGTTAAAATCTATGTATTAGGAATATTTTGATATACTCATTCTATGTTACTAACGTCGATAAGATGGAAAAAGAGTTATTGAGTGTGGAAGAGAAACACGCATCCACTGCAAAAAAAAGACCTTAATTCTTTCTAAACCCTAAGGTAACTAGGCTTTATTATGATCTTAATTAACTCTAATCTAAACTGATTAAAGGTTCGAATCATGTACCATGCTCCCGCCAGTATTTATACCTATATTTAGCACACGTCAAGGCTAGATTTCTAATGACAAATACTAAGACTCGGCTCTACAAATTCAGCTTTAACGCCACTGCAATCTAGTAAAGAATGAAAGATATAATCATGTGATATATCCCTGTTTTTGTGTTTTAACATATTACTGTAAGATTTTTTGTTATTTTTTAAGAATTGGTCTGAAACCCAGCTAAACATCTCAATACTTAATTGTTCTTTAGGTACATTTGGTCCTTCATAAGCATTACCAAACAAACCTTGCTCATTTAAAGAAAATCCGTGATCGGAAGCATATAGTAAAATTGCATTTTTATCGGCTAATTCTTGTAAAATAAGGCTAAGTACGTAATCAGTATAAGCAACTGTATTGTGATATGAATTTAAAAGTTCTTGATTGGTACATTCAGAAACTGCAGATGCATCGCAAATTGGTGTAAATTTATGGCCAAAAGAAGCAGGATATCTATTACTGAAATGCCAATGACTTCCTAGCAAATGCACAACCAACAAATGATTGCTCTTTACCTCATTTAATCTACTTCTTATATATGGTAACAGCTCTTCATCATAAACTAGTTTTTTATTCAAGTGGATTCTTATATCATTATTAGATAGAATGAAATCCGCTTCTAAAGCATTACTGGCATAATTGCTATCATAGAAACCAAAAAGCCCTTGGTTGCCTATCCAAGAGGTTTTAAAGCCTAATTTTTTAAAAACTGATATTACTCCTTTAGTGCCCATTGCTTTTTCAAAATCTGGTGGCACGGCATTAGTTAGCATATAAGGTAGAGCTAGCCTTGTTGTTGTTGCTGAAGCTGTTGCTTTGGGAAAACTAACTAAATGAGGTCTAGAAGACATTAATGGCATATTATTATAACTACTATAGCCATTTAACGAGTTAATATCACCGCGCATCGATTCCCCTATAACTAAAACTACCGTTAATGGGTCATTTGTAGGTGGAGTGAATTCAAGTTTAGATGATATTGTTAGATCTTGTTTTTCTCTGCTTTGATTCATATAGAACCGATACTTAACCAAAAATTGCTGCGTAACATAAAAATGCTTAAATGGCGGATGATCAAGAAGGGGTCTTCCAAGATAATCCAGCTTTTCTGGTACATTATGAGCAACAGCAAAGACTAGACATGCTAATGGGAAACCAATGTTAATTTTATTTGAAAATAAAATTGGATATTTTGCTAAAATATATTCAATAATTATTGGTATTAACAAAGATAAAGAAATATATAAAACTAAACTCCAAGAAATATATTCATATACAAGTTCTGCCTCAACAGAAAGTAAATCGATAATTACACCATTATCAAGAGTTTTGCCAAAATTTACTAAGTAATATGTTGCTGCTCCACCAATAGCAAATAATAACATTGTAATGGGAGTAGCAAGAAACCTTGGTAATAATAAAATTACAAAAGCAAATAATATAAATAAAGTAGGTACTAGTAGAGTAATTGCTATAAAACTATCGGAGTTTAATAAACCAGAATTTTTAAAATTAATTAGCGGCAAATTGTATAAAACCAAATACACTAAGGAAAATAAAGAAATTTTGGTAAGATTCCGCATATTTATATTGAGTCAAAATTGATTATGTCAATCTGTTAGTCTTCTAGTCTTATGTACTAAAGCACTAGTTTTTAAGTACTGGGGAAATAAAATGGCGCACCCGAGAGGAGTCGAACCCCTAACCTCTTGATCCGTAGTCAAGTACTCTATCCAATTGAGCTACGGGTGCGTATAACAACTAACAAGATTATCTTCATTGCTACTTATTAAGAATCCATCAGCATTTATAAGGTCAAATATGCTGCTTGTCAAGGATATCAAGGAGCAAAAATTTGACCTTGACCTTGATTAGTTATACTTATAAGGACGATTTCTGTTCTCTAAGTATTCTATAACTCTCTGATTATCAGCTGGTACTTCTATATAATCAACAAAATTAGCTGGTAAAAAATGACCGTTTACTTCGCGCTTTATAATACGTTCTTTTTCAACTTCTTCTTTAGTTATATTATGTGCAAGATTTATGGATTCTATTACTTCCATAATATCTGCAAGTTCTCTTATCAAATTATCTCTAGAATCTGTATCTCGTACCTCAATAGCTTCTTCCACAAGTTTATTTTTTAGTTCTCGTGTAAACTCTTCGCCATTTAAATGACGACCAAATACCTTTACACCCTCAATACTCATTCTTTCTGGTAGTTTGCTACGAATTAATTTGTTAAATTGATATTTTTTCATAGCACTATATTTATTTAGAAAGCTTTTCTTTAAGCAAATCATTTACCATCTGCGGACTTGCTTTTCCAGCAGTTTTTTTCATAACTTGGCCAACAAAAAATCCAAATAATTTATCTTTGCCACTCTTATATTCCGCTACAGAATCAGGGTTAGCAGCTATAATCTCATCAATAATAGGCTCTAATGTACTTGTATCTGAAACCTGAATTAAACCTTTCTCTTTAACTATTTTCTCAGGAGAATCCCCTGATTCAAACATTTCTTCAAAAACAGATTTAGCTATTTTGCCAGAGATTGTTCCATCCTCTATCAATAACACCAGTTCTTTAATCATTGTAGGGGTTATTTTACAATCAGCTAACTCCATGTTATTTTTGTTGAGCCTACCAAATAGCTCACTAGATATCCAATTAGCAACTATCTTTGGAGTTGCTCCCGCGGAAGCTTCTTCAAAATATTTTGCAGTTTCTTCATCAGCAACTATTACTTCAGCATCATATTGATTTAAACCAAATTCTCTTACATATCTTGCAATTTTAGCATCAGGTAGTTCTGGAAGCTCGGCTCGTAATCGTTCAATTAACTCCTCCTCTACATGCACAGGCAATAAGTCAGGATCAGGAAAATAGCGGTAATCATTGGCATCTTCTTTTGACCTCATTGTTCTGGTCTCGCCAGTAGTTGCATCAAATAATCTAGTTTCTTGATCAATCTTACCACCATTTTCAAGTATTTCTACCTGCCTTGCAGCCTCGTATTCAATTGCCTTAACAATATTTTTTACTGAATTAACATTTTTAATTTCGCACCTGGTACCAAGAGCTTCTCCCGTTTTCCTAACTGAAATATTAGCATCACAACGAAGCGATCCTTGTTCCATATTACCATCACATGAACCAATACAGCGAAGGAGACTACGTAATTTTTTTACATATTCAGCTGCTTCATACGGGGAGCTAAGATCAGGTTCGGTAACAATTTCCATCAACGCAACTCCTGATCTGTTTAAATCAATCAGACTAAAATTTGGAAACTGATCGTGCATACTTTTACCAGCGTCTTGTTCTAGATGGATCCTATTAATTCTGATTCTTTTCTCAGTTCCTGATGACGTTTTAATAAAAAGATGACCATCTTGTACGATTGGTAAATAAAATTGTGAAATTTGATAACCTTGAGGTAGATCGGCATAAAAATAATTTTTACGATCAAAAATTGAAACATTATTAATCTTGGCATTGATTCCAAGGCCAGTTTTAATTGCTTGCTCTACACAATATTGATTTAGTACTGGTAACATTCCTGGCATTGCTGCATCAATCAAAGATACTTGAGTATTCGGTTCTGCTCCAAATTCAGCGCTTGCGCCTGAAAACAATTTTGCTTTGGAGGAAACTTGAGCATGAACTTCAAGCCCTATTACATATTCCCATTTTCCTGTGTTTCCCGTTATATAAGCCATCAAAAACCTCTTGGAACAAAATTTATATCTGCGCTCGAGCGCTCTATAGAAGCACTTGCACGCAACAAATTATACTCATCAAAAGCTGGAGCAATTAATTGCATACCAAGTGGCAAGCCATTTTTGGTGATTGCAGCTGGCACAGATAAACAAGGAAGACCAGCCAAACTTGCAGGAATAGTAAAAATATCATTGAGATACATGGTTAAAGGATTATCTTGATTCTCTCCTATCTTAAAAGCACTGCTTGGCGTTGAAGGAAGTAGTATTACATCTGCTTTCTCAAATGCCAATTTAAAATCGTTAGCTATAAGCCTTCTAACTTTTTGAGCCTTTAAATAGTATGCCTCCATTTGATCTGAGGAAAGCACGTAGGTGCCTAGCATGATCCTACGCTTTACTTCATCACCAAACCCTTCTGTTCTTGTGTGAATATACATTTCCTCAAGACTTAGATTATCTTTATCAGTTCTATAACCATATCTAACACCATCATATCTTGATAAATTTGACGAAGCTTCCGCTGGAGCAACTATATAATATACGGCTAATGCATGCTTGGAATTTGGTAAACTAATATCAACAATTTCTGCCCCCTCTGATTTCATCATTTCGATAGATCTTTCCCACATTTTGATGATTTCATTGTCTACACCATCAGTTTTCATCAGATCATAAGGAACACCTACCTTCATGTTTTTAACAGACTTTGAGCAGGCTGACACAAGTTCTGGAACTTCTTTATTAATTGATGTGGAATCTTTTTCATCAAAACCCATCATTGCTTCTAGCATCAAAGCACTGTCAATTGTATTTCTTGTAAAGATTCCAGCTTGATCTAGTGAACTTGCAAAAGCTACCATGCCCCATCTTGAACATCTGCCATATGTAGGTTTAATGCCTACGAGACCAGTAAAAGAAGCTGGTTGCCTAATTGAACCACCAGTATCACTACCAAGGGCTGCCATTACAGAAAAACTACTAACCGCAGCAGCAGAGCCACCAGATGATCCACCAGGAACAAGATCATCATTACTATCATTTGCTTTCCAAGGATTAATAACATTACCAAAATAACTAGTAGTATTTGAAGATCCCATGGCAAATTCATCCATGTTTGTTTTGCCAACCATAATTACCCCTGAATCTTTAAGATTCTGGCTAACAGTCGACTCATATGTAGGAACAAAGTTACCTAACATTTTCGAACCAGCGGTCGTCCTAACCTCTTTTGTACAGAATAGATCCTTGACTCCTACTGGAATTCCTTCAAGCTTCCTTGCTTTTCCTAAGCTATAGTTCTGATCAGCAAGTTTTGCAAGGTTTATAGCTTTATCAAAAGTGTCAGTAATATAAAAATTTAAATGTTTATTTTTCTGTGCTTGCTCAATGTGGCTATTTACAAGTTCGCTTACCGTAAATTCTTTGTTTTTTAGAGCTTTTAATGCGTCTGATATTGATAATTTTATTAAACTAGACATATTTATTCAACCATTTTTGGTACTATGAAACACTTTACTTCTTTTGCAAGTTCAGCACTTTTTTGTGGTACATTAGCAAATAACTGCTCAGAAATATTACCAACTTTAACCTCATCTTTTCTAGTTCTCTGGTTCATATCACAAACCGATCTTAAAGGCTCTACATCTTGGCAACTAACTTCTGTAAGTGAATCTATCATCACCACAACACTATTTAATTTTTTAGAAAAATCACTCAATTCATCTTCAGAAAAAGATAACTTTGATAATTTTTGTAGTTTTTCTAATTCTTTTTTTGTAATCATCGCATTACCTAAAATAATTTTAAGATTAAAATTTACATTTCTTAAAGATACGACTTATGCGTTGATTCGCAAAGCCTAGAGGCTTAATCGAAAAATACCTCTGAATTGATAAAAGAAATTAACCAACGCAAAAACTATAGGTTATTCTTCTGCTTTCTTTTGCTGTTTCTGTCGTTTTTTCTTGCCATCGGTAGTTTTGTTAAATCTACCAATATTTTTCACGAATTTCTGTATATTATTTTGTTCAGTACCATGTGTTTTAGTATATTTACTTTCAACCCTAAGATTCTCGTCATGCATAACCGTAAGCAACGTGGCTTCTATTGCTTTACCATTCTCGTTGAAGACAATCTTTACAATTCTTTGTTCTACTACTTTGGGATCAAACCAAGCACGTTTAGTTAATGATCTTTGAATATAATACCAAGTATTATGTGAATATTCGGGAACATAAGTTGGTGTGCCGATTAGATCTATTATCTCATCTTGTTTTAATTTCTTGGAATTAATTTCTTCAATTGCATTATCACTAACGAACTGACCTCGTACATCAACCGATTGACATCCACTGAGTAGCGTAAATATCACCAGGAAAAAAATCTTTATTAGGGGCGTACTCAAACGGAATGCAAATAGTTTCATAAAAATTTTATTTAAAATATATAGATTTTCTGGATGAAATATAATATACTGCGCACGTCTTTGACAAATACTTTTTTTAATTTGTTCAATAAAAATTTTTATTAGGTGTAAGTGTAATGGCAGTTCCAAAGAAAAAAACCTCGACATCCAGGCGTAATCAAAGGCGTTCACATGATGCTCTTGGTAAAATTAATGTGATAATTGATAAAGATACAGGCGAATACAGATTACCACATCAGCTTGATAAAACAAGTGGTGAGTATAGAAATCGTCAAATAGTTATAGCTAAGTCCAAAAGTCAAGAAACAGAGTAGTGTTTTGATGGCCTCAAAAATCATAGGTACTGGAGGCTATCTACCAGAAAAGATTCTGACCAATTTCGATCTTGAAAAATCCATCGACACTACTGATGAATGGATAAAGTCTAGAACTGGTATTACTCAAAGGCACATTGCAGCTGTTGATGAATTTACCTCTCATTTAGGTTACAAAGCTTCCCTCGATGCTATTAACAGCGCCAACATTTCAAAAGATGATATAGATTTAGTAATTACTTGCACTAACACGCCTGATAATAGTTTTCCCTCTACCGCAAATAAGATACAAGGATATCTTGCTCTTAAAAACGTACCGTCCTTCGATCTGCAGGCGATTTGTTCCGGATTCATCTATGGTTTGCAAGTTGCAGATAGTATGATTAAATCTGGTAAATACAAAACCATATTATTAATTTGCGCAGATAAGATGTCTTCTATATTGGATTGGCAGGATCGAAAAACTTGTGTTTTATTCGGCGATGGAGCTGGTGCTGTTATATTGCAAGCATCGGATTCTAACTCAGGCATAATTGATTGTGACATTTTTTCAGATGGTTCACTTTGTGACATGCTGTATACTAATGGTGGTGTTAGTACAACTGGTAGAAGTGGTGTTGTACAAATGGCAGGACCAGAAGTCTTTAAGAAGGCTGTTGAGAAAATGCCAGAATCAGTTTACAACATTCTTAAGAAAAATAATCTTACCCTTAATGACGTTACATATATCATTCCTCATCAAGCAAATTTACGAATAATCAATAATATGATTAACCAGTTTGGTATTGACTCAAACAAAGTTGTTGTTACGTTAGATAAACACGCAAATTGTTCTGCTGCATCAATTCCACTGGCTTTAGCGCAATTACAGTTGACTGGAGGCGTTAAATCTGGTGATATATTAGTATTCACCGCTTTTGGAGCTGGCGCGACTTGGGGAGCAGCTATTATTCGTTGGTGATTCAGAAAATTTTAGTATCGCTTTAAGTAAAATTGTAGATAGGTAAATTTCTAAAATGGAAACCGTTACAAAAGAAAAAATCACTAATTTGCTTAAAGAAAAACTGGGTTTCTCTTCTTTATTGTGTGAAGAAATAACAAATAATATTTTTTCTGAGATGCTTGATTTATCTTTAAATAGCAAGAAATTGGTATTAGCAAATTTTGGTAAATTTCAAGTTCATAATAAGGAAAAAAGACCAGGAATTAACTTGCAAACCGGGGCCATACTTGAAATCAAACCACGCAAGGTTCTAAGATTTAATCCTTCTAGGTTACTTAAGGAAAAGGTGAATTCCTATGAACTTAGCTAATAAAAAATATTTTTCTATCTCAGAAGTATCTGAAATAACTGGATTACCAATACATAAGTTAAGATATTTAGAGAAATCAAAAACGGAAATGCATATTTTCCAGATACGTGGCAGAAGGTACTATACTGCTGCTGATATTGAATCAATTAAACAAAACTCTAAGCAAGGTGATGAATTAATTCAGCTTAATTTATTTACCAATCAAAATGCCAATAAAGAAACTGCTAGCAATTTTTCTCTACATTTAAATTCAAATATAATTATCAGAATTGATTCCTTGATTTCCAAATTTATAGGATTAGAGAAGGATATAATTTCACAACATTAATTATAATAAATCCATACAATGTTTTTTACCATACTCTAAAAACTTGTTGACTTTAATACTATTTAGTCTAGATTAATCATCTAATAAGATTAATAAGTACAAAAATGACTATATCAAACTATATACCACTATGTAATTCTATTGTAATGTTGATGAAGCCTTTAGTTGAGGTAGTAATTCATGATCTTGCATCAGATACAATTTGTTATATTAATGGGAATCTTTCTAAAAGAAAATCAGGGGATCCATCCCTTTTAAAGACGAAAGAGTTTGAGGTAAATATAGACAAAATAATCTACCCAAAAATCAATTTTGATGGACGCCTTATTAAATCAATTTCGATTCCCGTAGAAAGCAAGTGGTTGATATGCATCAATTGTGACATCTCTGTATTCAATCAGATGAAAGATTTAGGTGAAGTTTTTTTAAATCAGGATGAAATCAACAAGCCAGAAAGTTTGTTCAAAAATGATTGGCAGGAAAGATTACATATAGCAATTCACACTTTTTTGGACAAAAAAAAATGGAATTTTGATGATTTGAATGCTTCCAAAAATAAGGAATTAGTAGGGTATTTATTTACCATAGGAGCGTTTGCTGAAAAAAATGCTGCTGATTATGTTGCACATATTTTGAAATTAGGACGCGCAACTATATTTAAATATTTAAAAGAATTGAGGGATTAATGACCATAAATGTATTTAAGTTAGAGAAATATTTAGCTGAGTATGAGTTTACAGCTCCTTATCTGCTATGTTGCTCAGATGCTGAAAGTTTCAGTATGCAAGAGATTATCAATATGGCAAGCTCAGAAGATAAAGCATTGTGGGATAATTTAAGGCTTGGGTATACAGAAAGCCCAGGATTGCCAATATTACGGAAACAAATTGCACTTAGCTTATACCCAAAACTAGAGGCAAATAATATACTATGTTTTGCAGGAGCAGAGGAAGGCATATTTTGTGCTCTCCACACTATATGCAATCCAGGTGATAATGTAATTGTTCTAACACCTTGTTATCAATCACTATTAGAAATCCCTAAATTAAAAGGTTCTGACACTACAACCATAGCTTTGCTTGAGAAAAATCACTGGCGAATTGATCTGGATGAAATTAAAAGAGCTATAAAGCCAAATACAAAATGTATTGTGATTAATTTTCCTCACAATCCAACTGGTCAGGTAATATCACAACAAGAATTGAGAGACTTAGTGTCCTTATGTGAGATTCATGATTTATGGCTTTTTTCTGATGAAGTTTATCGCTTGCTTGGCACACCAAAAGAGGGGTGGGCGCAATCAGCAGCAGAAATGTATCCAAAAGCACTATCGCTCGGAGTTATGAGTAAAGTTTTTGGGATGGCTGGTCTTAGAATTGGTTGGATTGCTTGCCAAGATCAAAAATTGCTTAAGAACATTGAATATATGAAGCACTATACTTCTATCTGCAATAGCGCTCCCGCTGAAATTATTAGCTTTATTAGTTTGAAGAATAAAGAACTGATTCTTTCTCGGAATAACCAAATTGTGGCTGAAAACTTAAAGTTGCTAGATAGTTTTATAGAGGAATATAAAGATTTGTTTGAATGGGTCAGACCCCAAGGAGGGTGCATAGGCTTTGTAAAATACAAAGGTCAGGAGTCTATAGAAAGTTTTTCTGAAAGGCTAGTGCATCAAAAAGGTGTTTTACTAATGCCAGCATCAATTTATGACCATAAAAGTAATTATTTCCGTATAGGTTTTGGTAGAAAGAACATGCCAGAGGCCCTAAATAAATTAGAAGAATTTTTAAAGCCATGAAGATTAGCTATAGTAAATCAATGTAACTTAAATTACATGAATCGTTCATTGATTTTTGAGACTTCGATATTATATGTATCTTAATGAAAGTTAAGAAGGTGGACTTATGAATATTGAAAAATTTACAGCAGCTGCGAAAGGCGTGATTTCTGCATCTCAGATGCTGGCTGCAAAATACAATCATCAGCAAATATTACCTCTACACCTGCTTTTTTGTTTGCTGGAAGAAGAAAGTGGTATTGTCCCAAATTTAATAAATAAACTTGGTGCTGATACGGCTTCAATAAAAATGAAATTAGATAAGGAATTAGAATCCATTCCTCAAGTTCAGGTTCACGGTGGCGGCGGGCAAGTTAATTTATCCTCAGAAGGACTAAAGGTACTTGAAAAAGCTATTAGTCTTTCAAAAGACAATAAAGATAGCTTTACTACCATAGAAAGAATATTTGAAGCTTTGTCTTATGATAAAGGTCCAGCTGGTAATGTCCTGACTAAATCTGGCATCGATTCAAAAAGATTAACTGCCGGCATAATGGACTTGCGCAAAGGCAGAACTGCAACCTCAGAATCAGCAGAAAATAGTTATGATGCGCTACTTAAATATGGTAGAGATGTCACAAAACTTGCATCAGAAGGAAAAATTGATCCTATTATTGGGAGAGATGAGGAAATTAGGAGAGCAATCCAGGTCTTATCAAGACGCTCAAAAAATAATCCTGTATTAATCGGTGAGCCTGGCGTTGGTAAAACGGCAATAATTGAAGGATTAGCGCAAAGAATATACATGCGAGATGTTCCAGAATCGCTTGCAAATTGTAAAATTATTGAACTTGATATGGGAGCGTTAATAGCAGGCGCCAAATATCGTGGTGAGTTTGAAGAACGTCTTAAAGCGGTACTAAATGAAATTAAGGAAGCAAGCGGTGAAATTATTCTTTTCATAGATGAACTTCATTTACTAGTAGGAGCTGGCAAAACTGACGGAGCAATGGATGCCTCAAACTTATTAAAACCAATGCTTGCTAGAGGTGAACTACATTGCATTGGTGCAACTACACTTGATGAGTATCGTAAGTATATTGAAAAGGATGCAGCATTAGCTAGGCGCTTCCAATCCGTATATGTTGCAGAACCTAGTATTGAAGATACAATCTCAATTATGCGGGGGATCAAGGATCGCTATGAAGTACACCATGGTATAACTATTGCAGATAGTGCAATTATTGCGGCTGTTACTCTTTCAAATCGTTATATTACTGATCGATTTTTACCGGATAAAGCTATAGATCTACTTGATGAAGCAGCAAGTAGACTCAAAATTGAAGTTTCAAGCAAGCCTGAGGAACTAGATGAGCTAGATCGTAAGATTATCCAAATCAAGATAGAGCTATCAGCTCTCAAAAAAGAAAAGGATGAAAACTCTCAGAAAAAGATAATTATTTTATCTCAAGAGCTTTCAGAGCTTGAGTCCAAGTCTCTTGATATGAGTTCTAACTGGCAGACAGCAAAGTCTCAAATGCAAATGTCACGAAAAATCAAAGAAGATCTTGAGAATGCTAAAATTGATTTAGAGAGGTCAGAGAGAGCGAGCGACCTTACTAAAGCAAGTGAGCTAAAATATGGTATTATTCCAGAGTTAACTAATAAGCTAAAACTAGCCGAAGAATCTAGTGGAAATAAGCTATTCAAAGAAAGAGTTACTGAAAGCGATATTGCTATTATTGTTTCTAAAATTACTGGAATTCCGGTTGATACAATGCTAGCAAGCGAAAAAGATAAATTACTTACTATGGAAGCGCAATTAACAAAATCAGTAATAGGTCAAGAAACCGCGATCTCTGCAGTTAGTGATGCCGTACGTAGATCCAGAGCTGGTATTAGCGATCACAACAAACCGCTTGGATCATTTCTTTTTTTAGGTCCTACTGGTGTTGGGAAAACAGAGCTTACAAAAGCATTAGCAGAATTCTTATTTGATGATAGATCAGCAATATTGCGCATTGATATGTCTGAATATATGGAAAAACATGCCGTGGCCAGATTAATCGGTGCTCCTCCAGGATATGTAGGCTATGAGCAAGGCGGCGCTCTTACAGAAAGCATAAGAAGACGGCCATATCAAGTAATTTTATTTGATGAAATAGAAAAGGCTCATCCTGATATATTTAATATCATGCTACAAATCCTAGATGAAGGACGGTTAACAGATAGCCAAGGTAATTTAGTTGATTTTAAAAACACTCTAATTATCCTTACTTCTAATCTTGGCTCTGAGATATTAGTTAATCAGAAGGAAGGCGAGGACACGGAGCTTGTACGTGAGCAGGTAATGGCTTATGTAAATGCGGCTTTTAGACCTGAGTTCTTGAATAGATTAGACGAAATTATTTTGTTCCATAGGTTAAATAGATCTCATATGGGTGATATCGTTAAAATCCAGCTAGAAGGGTTGAGGAAAGTTCTTGCTAGTCAGCATATAGAGCTTGATTTTGATGATTTGGCAATTAACTGGCTTGCAGATAAAGGATATGATCCTGCATTCGGTGCAAGACCTTTGAAGAGAGTAATTCAAAGAGAGGTTCAGAATAATCTTGCAAAACTTATGCTTGCAGGAAATTTCTCTAGTGGAGATGTTATCCATCTGACTCAAAAAGAAGGGAAATTAGAAATTTTTAAGTAATACGGGTAGTACTTATTAGTATATTTCTTTAATTAAAGGTTAGCCACATTAATCTTTGTAAAATAATCATATAATCGTCATAATAATTCAAATTTTTATAATAAATAGTAAATAGTATTGGTTGTTTTCGTATATTATATTTAAATAATCCTTTGAGTGTATTAGTGATATGCCAAAAAAATCTGGTAAAAAAACGCCTGAGCAACTTGTAAAAGACGCCGAAAAAAGATCTTTTGCTGAAGAAATAGAACGAGATAAACAACAATCAGAAATGTTAATTCGTCGTGGTGAGCAGGCCAACCAGGACTTGATAAAACTTGGTCACAATAATACAGTCTTAGAACAAGAAATAGAATCAGTTGCAGTTTATAAAAGAGCTCTTGTAATGCTTGGTTCGGCAAATATGCAAGTTATTGCCGAAGATGGAACATCAACCCAAGCTTCTGAAAATAATATGCCAGTATCTTCTTATTTAAGCCATGGTTCAAGAACAGTTATTCAGATTCCAGCAGGTAGTGGAAATGAACTAATTAATTGGCTTACTTCTGGTAACCCAGATAAAAATGGCATATCGACATCACAAGATCCAGATAAGGCAATGAAGGAAGGTATGTATGTTTATAATAGATCTGCTGCAACTCATGATGTCTCGGTAAAGAAAGATCAATTTGGTAAAGAGAGAGTTGTTGAGGAAAAAGGTTTTACCATTGGTCTGAGGGATTTTTTGGCCAATAAGCTATTTGGTAAAAAGACTAAACATTCGGGGGTTGATTTAGCTGTTGGAGCCGAATTAGGTGGTGTTGACGATGAAGGTAGAGTTGTAACTAAGCCAGACGGAGATCATGGTCATTTATATATACATTACACTCCTGCAACTAAAACTTCACCAGGTTCTATAATGATTGGCCTTGAAGCTGCTGCTCCTCGTTCAAGCAAACATTCAAAAGTGGGAGCTTCAGATCCTATAAGCGCCTCAGGAGGATCAAAATTTGATGAGTTGGTTTTAAAGCATGGACTAGCTGGTGAGAAAGAGTATTCAAAAACTGTTGTCCCTAAAAAATACAATGGCTTATATGCAGATCCTGGTAAAGAAAAAATCAGTGAAATAGTGAAGTTAAAAGATACAGATTTTGGTACTGAATTAGCAAAAGCTAAGCCAGCCAATTCGCCTCAAGGGTTTGTTGCAAATAAAGGTGAGTCTCATGCTAAACCTGATTACCAACAAACAAAATCAGTTGCAACTCCTAAAAAACCAAGTATTTGGCACCGCATTGCTAATAAAGTTACATTTGGGTATGCTTATAAAACAGAACTAAAAGAATATAAAGAAGCTAAAAAGCTTTTGAACATTCAGCATCATATTGGTTCAAGAGATCAGGAAAGAATGATGAACCAATTTAAGTCAAAACCCTCTGGGATTAGCAAAGAAGTAATGCCAGAGGTGAATAAGGATTTAACAAAGACTCTTCAAAAAAATGTAACACATAATACTGGTAAAACTATGCGATCGTCACCAGCTAATAAAAAGACTGGTCCACGGAGTCATACCATTCAGTAAACTTGATTCTCACAACAAAGAGCTATACTAACTTTCTATGTTTATATTTAGGATTTTTGGTATCTTCTCCCATGTGATTGATCATATAATTATGATAATCTTCATAATTACCTTCAAACCACGATGCACTACCGTCTTTATCATAAGCAATGATGTGGGTGGCTATTCTATCCAAAAACCATCTATCGTGACTTATTACAAAAACACAACCAGCAAAATCAAGAATAGCATCTTCTAAGGCTCTTAAGGTATCAACATCAAGATCATTCGATGGTTCATCGAGCAAAATAACATTTGCACCAGATTTTAGTAATTTAGCCAGATGCACCCTGTTTCTTTCTCCACCTGATAGTTGCCCTACTTTCTTTTGCTGTGCACCACCTTTAAAATTAAAAGCTGAGCAGTAAGCTCTACTTTTAATAGATAGGCCACCAAGTTCTAAAACTTCAAGCCCTTCGGAAATTTCTTCCCAAACGTTTTTATCATCATTTAAATGATCTCTTGATTGATCTACATAACCAAGTTTTACGGTATCTCCTATATTAACTTTTCCGCTATCAGCTTGTATTTTACCAGTTATTATATTAAATAAAGTGGATTTACCAGCGCCATTAGGGCCAACTATACCGACAATTGCTCCAGGTGGAACTCTAAAACTAAATTCAGAAAGCAAAACTTTATCACCAAATCTTTTTGATAAATTATCTACTTCTATTACTAAATCACCAAGCCTTGGACCATTGGGTACAATAATCTGTGCGGTACCATTGACATCATCTCTCTTCTTATTAAGTAATTCCTGGTAAGCATTTATCCTTGCTTTGCTTTTTGTTTGGCGTCCTTTTGGAGAAGCCTGAACCCATTCAAGTTCTTTTTTTAACTGCTTAGATCTATCGCCCTCTTCTTTTTCTTCTTTACTAATTTTTTCATATTTTTGTTTTAGCCAGGCAGAATAGTTTGAATGCCAAGGCACACAATTACCTCTATCAATTTCTAATATCCACTCTGCAACATTATCTAAAAAATAACGATCGTGAGTAATGGCAACAACTGTACCTTTGTATTCCTTTAAATAATTCTCAAGCCAAGAGACTGATTCAGCATCTAAGTGGTTAGTTGGTTCATCAAGCAAAATCATGTCAGGTTTTTCAAGTAGTAATTTGCATAGGGCAACTCTCCTTTTTTCTCCACCAGAAATTTTTGTTACATCATCATTCTTATCTGGACAACGGAGTGCACTCATAGCCATATCAATTTCTCTTTCGATATTCCAACCATCACAAGCGTCTATTTTTTCCTGTAGGTCTGCTTGACGAGTTAGTAGGTCATTCATCATATCATCGGTCATTTCTTCAGCAAACTTGTTACTAACCTCGTTAAACTCATCAAGTAGGTCTGTCTTCTCTTTTAGTCCATCCATAATATTTTCAAAAACATTCTTTTTTGGATCCAAATGTGGCTCCTGAGGCAAATAACCAACTTTCATCCCATCAGCAAGGAAAGCCTCTCCTTCATATTCCTTATCGAGTCCAGCCATAATTTTAAGAAGTGTTGATTTACCAGCGCCATTATGACCTATTATGCCGATTTTGGCACCAGGTAAAAATGATAACCAAGTTTCTTTTAAGATTTCTTTACCATTGATTGACTTGCTCAAGCCCTTCATAACATAGACATATTGATAAGACATTATTTATTCCCTTGATAGTTTAAATTTAAATTTTTTTTCCAGATTTTATCCAATCATCATTGAATTTTTTAAGACCTGATTCAGTTAATGGGTGGTGTATCAGTTCTGATAAAACTTTTGTTGACATAGTTACAGCATCAGCCCCATGGAGAGCTACCTGCTGAACATGTTCTTTTGTTCTAATAGATGCCGCGAGTATCTCAGTTTTAATTTCATAATTATTATATGCAGATCTTATATCAGCAATCAAGCCCATTCCATCTTCTCCTATGTCCTCAAGCCTGCCAATAAAAGGAGATACATAGGTTGCTCCCGCTCTGGCTGCTAATAAAGCCTGATTCAAAGAAAAACATAAAGTCATATTTACCTTAATATTTTTCTTTGTAAAATAACCGCAAGCTTTTATGCCGTCCCATGTTAGTGGTAGTTTGATTACCAAATTATCGTCTATTTCTAGAATTTTATTCCCTTCCATGACCATTCCATCAAAATCGTTAGATGCCACTTCTATACTAATATTTTCTTTTAATATAAAGGTAAGTTTAGTAATAATTTCTGTAAAGCTCATAGATATAGATGACATCAATGTAGGATTGGTGGTAATACCATCAATTATCCCGTAGTCGACAAATTTATTTATTTCTGAGAGATCTACGCTATCTAAAAATATTTTCATGCTTAGTTGATTTTAGTCAAAATTGAGTCAAGTTCTTCAAGATTTGAATAATAAAATGATATCTTACCTCCATTCCAGGAATTTTCAACAACAACTTTTACTCCATATTTTTCACTAAGAGACTGACCAAGCATTATAAAATCATCATTTGTTGCAGAATTTGGGCTATCTTCAAACTTTTGCTTTCTTTGTTTTTGAGAAGTTTGTATTTTCCTAGTTAATTCTTCAGTTTGTCGTACATTTAAGTCATTTGAAACGACTTTGTTTGCTAATTCTTCAGCATTTTCAAGGCCAATTAAACATCTTGCATGTCCCATAGTTAACTGTCCATTATTAATCATCAGTTTAATAGAATCAGGTAAATGGTTTAGTCTTAATAAGTTTGCTACATGACTCCGGCTTTTGCCAAGTGCATCTGCTAATTTTGCCTGTGTGTAACCAAAGTCATTCATCAGTTTTTCATAACTTTCTGCTTCCTCTATGGCCGTTAATTCTTCACGCTGAATATTTTCAATTAATGCAATCTCAAATATTTCTTTATCAGATAAGTTCTTAATTATAACGGGGATTTCCTTTAAACCAATCATTTTACAGGCACGATATCTCCTTTCTCCAGCTATAATTTGATATTTTCCATTACTAACGAAATTAACTATTATTGGTTGCACCAAACCATTATTTACTATTGAATTAGCCAATTCCTGTAATTTTTCCTGGTCAAAGTTTTTGCGTGGTTGATATTTACCAACCTCAATCTGATCAATATCTAAGCTATTGCTTAAATTACTCAATTCTATTGGGACCACTTCTTCTTTTAACAAGGATGATAATCCTCTACCTAAGGCTCTATTTCTCATAGTTCTCCATAATTTCAAGCTGTTTTAAGTGCAGACATAAGTTTTATTTCATTATCAATAATTTCTTTAGCAAGGTCTATATAGGCTCTTGAACCAGAACATTTATAGTCGTAGATAATTGCTGCTTTACCATGGGATGGAGCTTCTGAAACTCTAACATTCCTTGGTATTGTAGTTTTATACACCAAATTTCCAAGACATGATCTTACATCATTTTCAACTTGCTCAGTAAGACGATTTCTTTTATCATACATTGTAAATAAAATGCCACCTATTTTTATCCTGGGGTTTAGTTTTTTCTCAACTACTTCTACGGTTTTTAATAAATGACTAAGTCCTTCAAGCGAATAAAAATCACAAAGCATGGGTATCAAAACTTCATTACAAGCAACTAATGCATTTAATGTAAGTAAGTTAAGAGATGGCGGACAATCAATTACTATATAATCAAAATTATCTTTTATTTCGCCAATTTTATTTAGTAAAATGTTTTCATAATTTTCTAAGTTTATTAGGTCAAGTTCAACAGCTGCTAAGTTGGTGTTTGCGGTAACAATAGATAAATTAGGTATTTCTGTGTCAATAATTGCATCCTTGATAGAACCAGGTCCTGTAAATAAATGATAAGAAGTAACTTGCCTTTTGATCTGCTCTATTCCAAGTCCGCTACTTGTATTGCCTTGTGAATCAATATCTATAATTAATACTTTTTTACTCATAACAGCAAAAATTGTTGCTAAGTTTACTGCGGTTGTTGTTTTGCCAACGCCACCTTTTTGATTAACAACTGCAATAACTTTTCCTTTCATAACAATTTTCTAATGTTTGAAATTTCGACTATTTTTCCCTTACCAGTGATGCTATCATGAAGTTCAATATTAAACAACCAATGTTTTTGTGCTTCGATTATTTCTTTATTATAGCCTTCACCCTTAAGCAACAACATCTTACCTATCTTTAAACCACTTGTAAGTTGCAGTATAGTAGCCATGCTGCTAAATCCTCTACAGGTCAAAATATCATAATTACCTGTGAAATTTTCATCTAATCTTTCTTCAACTATGCTAATTTTATTAATTGATAACTTAGAAACTTGTCTTAAAAAAACAGTTTTTCTTATATCACACTCTACAAGGGTTATATTCTTTATTCCTCCTATGGATAGAACGGCCCCAGGGAACCCTGCGCCAGATCCAATGTCTATAACGCTTTCCAGAGGATTAATATATTTAAGCAATTGTAATGAATCGATTATATGTCTTTGCCAAAGATCTTTTTCCGAGGCTTTAGAGATCAGGTTTATAGTTTTATTCCATTTAAGTAATAATGATTGATATTTTATTAAAGCCTCATACTCTCCACGTGAAACATTTAAATTATTTATAATCATTTTTTATTCTTAGTTTTCAAATATATTATGATTGTGGTAAGTGAAACCGGGGTTATACCTGATATTCTACGAGCTGCACCGATAGATCGTGGTTTGTGGAAATTAAGTTTTTCTCTAGTTTCTATGGACAGGCTTTGTATATCATTGTAATTAATATCATTAGGTAATTCCAGTGATTCATCTTCTATAAATAATTTTATATCTGAGGCTTGTCTTTTTAAGTAAGAGGAATATTTTGATTCATTTTCGTAATATTTTAAGTAATTAGCATTTTCGCTATTTAATTCAGGAAAAAATTCCACAACTTTTTCAGATCCAAATTTTGGCAACCCTAATAACACAAAAGCAGTTTTATATGAACCATCTTGGGAGATTAAACTACCTTTGTTTTGGATTTTACTAGTTGTTAAGCTCAGTTCCTCGAGTTTTTGCTTTAATTTTTTAAGTTCAAAAAATTTGCCTTCAAATCTGTTTTTTCTTTCTTCAGAAACAATACCTGCTTTTATTGCCAAAGGTGTAAGCCTAATATCAGCATTATCAGCTCTAAGAGTTAATCTGTATTCAGAACGAGAAGTAAAGATTCTATAAGGCTCAGCAGTACCAAAATTTATAAGGTCATCAATCATGACCCCTATGTATGCATCTGCCCTTGATAAAGTGAATTTCCCTCGATCTTGAGCGTAGAATGCTGCATTAATACCGGCTATTAGTCCTTGAGCAGCAGCTTCTTCATAACCTGTAGTACCGTTTATTTGGCCAGCAAGAAATAGGTTCTTAATTTTTTTAGTTTCCAGTGCGTCAGAAAGTTCCCTAGGGTCTACAAAATCATATTCGATTGCATAACCAGGCCTAATCATTTTTGCATTTTCTAGGCCTTGAATAGATTTTAAAATCTCAAGCTGCACACTTTCTGGTAACGAGGTAGAAATCCCATTTGGATAGACCGTATAATCATTAAGCCCTTCCGGTTCTAGAAAAATTTGGTGGCTATCTTTGGTAGAAAATTTAACTATTTTATCTTCTATCGAAGGACAATATCTAGGTCCGACACCTTCAATTTGACCAGAGTACATTGCAGATAGATGCAAATTATCTCTGATGATTTGGTGAGTAACTCGATTTGTTCTCGTAATGTAACAAGCTATTTGTGGCACTTCAACTTTAGTGGTTAGTTCAGAAAATGGCCTTGGTAATAAGTCTCCAAGCTGAATCTCAGTTTTGCTATAATCAATTGTCCTACCATCAATTCTTGGTGGAGTCCCGGTCTTTAATCTCCCAACCATAAAATTATTATCACGAAGAGTTTTTGACAAACCATAAGAAGGCTCTTCTCCAACTCTGCCAGCGGGAATCTTAGTTTGTCCGATATGTATCAAGCCGGATAAGAATGTTCCTGTTGTTAAAACTACAGAGAAGCTCTCAATTTTACCTGAATTTCTAGTGACTACACCAGCTACTTTGCCCTGCTCGATTATTACATCTTCAACAGAATCGTATAAAATAGTTAAATTTGGATATGTATTTAAGATAGAAAACATTTCCTTTCGATATAAGGATCTATCGGCCTGAGCCCTCGGGCCCCATACAGCTGGACCTTTGCTTTCATTTAGCATTTTATAATGTATACCAGCCTTGTCAATGACTCTAGCCATTATGCCATCCAGGGCGTCTATTTCTTTAACAAGGGTTCCCTTTCCAACTCCGCCAATTGCTGGGTTACAGGACATTTCTCCTAAATTTTCTGCTTTAAGAGTAATTAATAATGTATCACTTCCAGTTCGCGCGGCGGCGGCGGCCGCTTCGCATCCGGCATGGCCTCCTCCTACAACTATTACACTAAACCTTTTCATTCCACGTGAAACATTATTTTAAAATTTCTTCTTTTTTAAAGAAAAAGGATATTTCTTTGTTAGCGCTATCAATACTATCGGAACCATGAATACTATTAGCTTCTATATCTAAAGCAAAATCTTTCCTTATCGTGCCTTGATCGGCGTTTTCTGGATTAGTTGCTCCCATTATTTCTCTGTTTCTAAGAATCGCGTTTTCTCCTTTTAAAACTTGTAAAACTACTGGGGCAGAAGTCATATATTGAACTAGTCCTGAAAAAAATGGCCTTGCTTTGTGTTCTGCGTAAAATTCTTCGGCTTGTTCTTTGGTTAACTTGACCATTCTTTGTGCCGCAATTTCTAAGCCCGCGTTTTCTATATAAGAATTTATTTTTCCTATCAGATTTCTTTTAGTCGCATCTGGCTTTATAATTGAAAAAGTGTATTCTATTGACATTGGCTAAACCTTCGTTGATTTTTAAATTAGAGCATTATTTATAAGGTTTTTTAAGAATTTTTCAAGCATTATTTTATTAATTACCTTGGTCTCTTAACTTTTGTTAATTTTTTCCAAACTGTTGTGCCATTTGGTTTGTCCTCGATAGTAATGCTTAGTTTAATTAAATGATCTCTAATTTGATCTGCTAATTGCCAATTTTTTTGTGCTTTGGCGTCTAGTCGTTGGTCAATTAGCTCTTTTATATTGTTATAATTGATGTCACCTTTAAACCATTTTTCATTATTCATGCGCATTAAGCCCAAAAATCGAGCGCAATAGATCATTTTTTTTGCTGCAATGATTTTGGCTTCATAAGTATTAGCCCTATGAGAATCTTTAGCAAAATCATTAACTAGTTTTATAGCTGCTGGGGTGTTTAAATCATCTAACAAGGCATCAAAAAATATTTGGGGAACATGCTTAATTGTTAAGGCGTTGTTTGTGGAAAGAATATCATCTTCCGTAGACAGAAATTCATCTGGGTTCACTATATCATCGGTATTTAAACCTAAATCTTCAATTGTCTGATACCAATAATTTAGAGTTTTTTCTGCATCAGTAAGAGCTTTTTTATTATAATCTAAAGGTTTGCGATAATATGTACTAAGCAACAATAGTCTTACTACGTCTCCCTTAATTTGTTCATCCATGAGATCTTTAACGGTTATAAAATTACCAAGAGACTTACTCATTTTCTCATGATCAACCGTTAGAAATCCATTATGTACCCAGTACTTAGCATATTCGGAGCCAGGGAATGCTGAGCAACTCTGTGCGATTTCATTTGTATGATGCGGGAAAATTAGATCTATTCCACCTCCGTGAATATCGAAAGTAGGCCCTAGAAACTGATGGCTCATTGCAGAGCACTCTATATGCCAACCAGGCCTACCCAAGCCAAAAGGACTCACGAATTTAGCTGAGTCGTCATCATGTTTCTCAGCTGGTTTCCAAAGCACAAAATCAGCTACATTTTTTTTATTTTTATCGCTCTCAATTCTACCGCTTTCTTTCATTTCTTCAAAAGTTCTTCCGGATAATGCTGTATAATTTTCTGCTTTAGAGACGTCAAAATAAACATGCCCTTGAGCTTCATAAGCAATACCTGCGGTTAATAGTTTTTTGATTATGTCTATCATCTGTGGCAGATGTTCTGTTGCTTTTGGCTCTTTTGATGGTTTCAGACAGCCTAAATATTTCATGTCTTCATGATAATCAATTATAGTTTTTTCAGTTAATTTGGATATTGGAATATTAAGCTGCGCAGCTCTGTCCATAATTTTGTCATCAATATCGGTAATATTTCTGACATATAAAACGCTGCTTTGTCCATATAATTGCATTAGGACTCTGTATAAAATATCGTATACTACTGCAGATCTTGCATTACCAATATGTGGATGATCATAAACTGTCGGCCCACAAACATACATCTTTACCAAATTCATATTTAATGGTTTAAAATGCTCTCTTTTTCTTGTAACTGTATTAAATAATGATAATTTCATATTTTAAAGTGAACATAAATGTTAGAATTCATCATTCTACAAT
Organism: Rickettsia typhi; assembly: GCA_945878545.1. Classification (GTDB taxonomy): domain Bacteria; phylum Pseudomonadota; class Alphaproteobacteria; order Rickettsiales; family Rickettsiaceae; genus Megaera; species Megaera typhi_A. The sequence continues at coordinate 9,019 of CAMCTQ010000001.1, read as the reverse complement.
ATCAAATTAATAATAAAAAACAATTTATGAATTTTGACGAAGAGAAGCTGGAAAAACAAACTATTGATTACACTGTAAACATTCAGATGATAACGTTTATAGTGATAACTATGGTTGTGATTTTAACTTTAGTTAATTTTATCAGAATATATTCTAGTCACAAGTCTAGAATACTTAAAGGAATGGCAACTGAATCGACCTTGTTAAGTATGGTTATATCAGATCAATTAAGTTATTCTAAATATTTCATTGAATTAATAAGCAAGAACGTTGAAGCGCATCCTCGAAATTTAGAATATATTAAGGATACACTGCAAGTTCATTTTCAATCACAAAAATTTAATTTATTATTTGGATGGCGTAAATACAGTTGGGTAAATAATAATTTTCATGAGCTGGTAACAAGTGTAGATGGTATTATGAAAGAGCCAAAGAAGTTACATTTTGTGGAAGATATAGTTAATAAAATGACTATTAATAAGGAAGGGAGAGATAATATAGTTTTTCGTATTAATAAAGGTATTGATAAAACTTATAGTTTAAAATTAGTAGATACAATTTTTGATGAAGAAATGGGTCAATTTATTGGAGCAGTAGTCCTTAGTTATGATATTGATACAATGATTAGAAACCTCAATGAACGTAAAAAAGATTCAAGTATTAATTTTGTAATTATTGACGAAAATCTTAATATCGTTGCTAAATCGAAGCCACAAATAGACAAAATTGTACTTAGTAGCGGTGAGCTATCTTCTTATCTGTTACAAATTTTGAAGGGACAAAATTTGAGTCCGGAAAATCGTAGGCAAAGTCATTCATATCTTGATATGGTTAATGGGTTAAATTATTTTATAAAGCCATTAGACAATCTTCCCTTTACTGTTATTGTTAATATTGACAATAACTTTATAAAAGACGATATACTTTACAGTATTACGAAAAAATTTCTTGAAGTTGGTCTTCTTGCTGGTGTTTCATTAGTAATTATTATTTCGATTTATAAAAGAGAAACTTCGCTTAGAACAAAAGCTGAAAAAGCAACGATTTTAGCAAATAATGCGACTAAAGCAAAAACTAATTTTCTTGCTTTTACAGCTCACGAGATAAGATCTCCGCTCGGTTTTATTCTTACCGGTTCTGAGGTTATGTCCAAAGAGCTATTTGGTCATATGCCAGCAAAATATACTAAATATGTTGAAGGGATTCATAGTAATGCACAAGTAATCCTTGATTTTATTACCGATATTTTAGATGAGAATCAAATACTTGAAGGTCAATTTAAAATAGTAAATTCTTTGAATAAAATACAGGATATAATAATTCAAGTTGCGAAGTTTCATTCTGGAAAAAAAAATATCTCTGTAGTGACTGATTTTGAACCGCAACTACCATTATTGATTTGTGACAAAAGAAGAATTACACAAGTAATGGATAATCTAATTAATAATAGTATTAAGTATTCTAATGAAAACACTACTATTACCATATCTGCAAAAATGTACGAAGGTCAGATGTTAGTGACAATAGCTGATCAAGGTATAGGAATGAAAGAAGAAGAAATACCCATTGCTCTAAGCAAATATGGGACTATTAATAAACAAGATTATCAGAAAGGTGGCTCATATGGTCTTGGTTTGCCTATAGTAAAAATGCTATTAGATGCTCATGAAGCAATGTTGGATATACATAGTATTGATGGTAAAGGAACGACTGTAAAAATCATTTTCCCTAAATTCAAAATTGTTTATATTAAAGAAAAAAACTAAAAAATGGATTATTCTATAAAAGAAAGATTTTTAATTAAATTACAAAAGATACCTATTTCTGTGCTATTTTTTATAACTATAATCTGTATTTATGGTTTTGTAATTCTTTACTCAGCGGCAGGCGGGCAAATAGAACCATGGGCATATAGACAAATAATAATCTTTTGTATTTTTATGCCTTTTTCTTTAATAATCTCGTTAATAGATACTAGATTTATATATAAATTTTCATATTTACTATATTTTGTTGTCTTATTACTTTTGGTTACTGTAACAATTGCTGGTAAAACTGCAATGGGAGCGACTAGATGGATCGATTTAGGCATTTTTCATATTCAACCATCTGAGCCAGCTAAGATAGCTATAGTATTAATGCTTGCCAGATATTTTCATAGTAACCAAAATCAAAATATTCTTTCAATTACTAACTTAATTATTCCGATTATTGGAGTATTAATTCCAGTGGCTCTAATGATAAAACAACCAGATCTTGGAACTGGAATCATTACTATTATAGTTGCAACTATAATTTTCTTTGCTATAGGGGTCAGAACATTATATTTTGTTATTGTCGGTGTTGGCTGCTTAGTATCCCTACCAGTTATTTGGTCTTTATTACATACTTACCAAAAAAACCGTGTTTTAATTTTCTTAGATCCGGGAAGAGAGCCACTTGGGGCTGGATATAATATTATTCAGTCAAAAATAGCTATAGGATCTGGTGGATTTTTTGGTAAAGGTTTGTTAAATGGTACACAGAGTCATTTAAGTTTTTTACCAGAATATGAAACCGACTTTATTTTTTCTTTCTTAACAGAAGAACTTGGGTTTATAGGTGGCTTGATTCTGTTAATGCTATACTTCATGCTGATCGTGAGCTCTCTTGCAGTTGCAATTAACTCTAAATCAACATTTACAAAATTGATGGTAGTGGGTTTAACATCAATATTTTTTAGTCATGTATTTATTAACATAGCAATGGTGATGGGTATGATGCCAGTAGTTGGAGTTCCACTACCTTTTGTTTCATACGGTGGTACAATGATGGTAACGATGCTTATTAGTTTTGGTTTAATTATGAATGCTGGTGTGCATCAACATAATAATGTATAAAGTCTATTGAAAATATTTGGTCACGCCTAAAAAAGTTATTTTTTATAGATCTTTTAATTTTTAATAAGTATATAGATATTTTTGAGCTAAATTATGTACAAATTAACAGCAAGATTATTGTTAACTCTCATTTTTGGAGTTTACATTTTTTTGTTCTGCTTGGTGCCGCTGAAATTGCATACGTTGAATCTAGTCAATATATTCGGTGAGATTTTTCCTGCTATCGATATAGTAATCCTTTACTACTTCTCCAGTTATTCCAAAGTACAGTATTGGTTACTGTTTATAATTGGTATCATAATAGATCAAATTTATCAAATGCCTATTGGCTCAAACTCGTTTGTTTTTATTACTTCGAATGCACTCCTAGGTTATACAAATCGGTGGTTTGTTTTAAAAGATGAGGTAACAAATATATTGGGGTTTTGTATATATAGTTTTTTTGTTATAAATTTTAGGTACCTCATTTTCTTAACAAGGAATGATTATAGTTTTGAAGGGTTATCAATCTATTTTTATTATATCACAACAATTCTATCGTATCCTGTATTAAGATTCTTGATTCACAGACCTTTCACTGCATTAGCTAAATATGTTTAATTATGTTAGATAAAAGCACTATAGAAGGGCACCTCATTTCAAGACGTACTTTCATTATTGGAGCAGGAAAGCTTGGTCTGTTATTCTTGCTTGCGGGAAGAATGTTTTACATGCAGTTCATAAAAAAAAATGAATACAAAACGCTTTCTGATCAAAATCGTATTAAAATGATTATTATTTCGCCTGCTAGAGGCCAAATTTATGACAAAGATATGCAAATCATTGCTAAGAATAATACGTGTTTTAGATTGTTATTGGATAAAAATGTTAATTCATCTTTTGAAGAAGAAGTGAAGATTATTATAGAAGTTCTTGAATTAGATAGTGACCAAATTAAAGAAGTTACCAATAGAGTAAAAAAGGCTGGAAGAAGAGTACCCGCGTTAATAATAGATTGCCTCAGTTGGCAACAAGTCTCAGTTATAGAAGAACGTAGGGAAGTTCTAAAATCATTATTTGTTGATACTGGAAATATTAGATTTTATAAATATGGAGAAGATACAGTGCATTTGCTTGGTTATATGGGTAAGACTGAGAAAAGTACAAAAAGAGAGGGGCTTGATTTTGTAGATGAAAATTTTAGAGTTGGTAAAAATGGTATAGAAAAGTTTTACGAGGACATTTTGAGAGGTGAATTTGGGTATAAACAAGTTGAGATTAATGCGCATGGGAAGTATGTCAGAGAGTTATCAGAAAACCAGCCTATAGGAGGTGATGGGCTATATTTAAATATTGATGCCGAGTTACAAAAAAACATCACTCCTTACTTGAATGCTAAAGGTTGTAGTGCTATCGTTATGGATTGCTCAGATGGTAGTATACTAGCTTCTAGTTCTACACCATCTTATAACCCAAATAATTTCAATTTTCTATCAACCAAATATTGGACTGATTTACTTCAAAACCCGCATAAACCACTTATAAACAAAACAATTCATAGTCTTTATCCTCCTGGTTCAATATTCAAGTTGATTACTATTTTGGCGGCTCTTGAGTCAGGGATAGACTCTTCTCATATGATACATTGCAACGGTGGACCAGCTCTTGGAGTGAATAGTTTTAGATGTGCAAAAAGAACTGGTCACGGTTCTTTAAGTATGCATGATGCAATAAAGTACTCATGTAACATTTATATGTTTGAGATTGCACGGCTTATAGGGCCTGAAAAAATTATTGCTACAGCTCAAAAATTTGGTTTTGGATCAAAAACTGGTATTGACTTACCTTCTGAACTTGCTGGGTTTGTTCCCACTTTAGAATGGAAAAAACGCGAGTTTAATACTAAATGGTCACTAGGAGATACTTTTAATTTATCTATTGGACAAGGGTTTTTACTTTGTACGCCGATGCAATTAGTAAGGTTCATAACAGCGATCGCGACTGATGGCAAATTGTATACACCAAAAGTTGCTAGATCTAAAGCAGATTATATTCAGCTTAATTTAAACAATGATCACGTGAGTTTTTTAAAAGAGGCAATGTATAGTACTGTTAATACGCTTGGTGGTACTGGTTACTCAGCTAAGTTGGATCATAATGAAATACACCTGTCAGGTAAGACTGGTACTGCTCAAGTAGTAGCAAAGAAAAATACGGATGATGACCTTAGTAGATCTGATATAGCGTGGAATAGAAGAAATCACGCGATTTTTACTGGATATGCTCCTTCAGAAAATCCTAAATATGCTGTTACAGTGTATTACGATCATGGAGGAGGAGGGGGAAAGGCTGCTGCTCCCATAGCAAAAGCAATATTAGAACAAGTTTTAGAGAAATATCCTCTATAGCTTATCTTAAATTGTTCAAAAACGCGAGTAACTTTAAAGAAAGCAATTGAATATAGAGCTGTATCCTAATATATTCTTACTTGAATGTTCCTATTAGAAATATAAAACTCCAATGAGAGAAAAATGATGCTTGAAAAATACGCATGTATCCCAGACAAAACAAAGGGAAGGATATACCCTGAAAAATCAACACCGTACAGAAATGAATTTGAAAGAGATCGGGATCGCATAATTCATTCTAATTCTTTTAAAAGGTTACAGTACAAAACACAGGTATTTGTTAATCATGAAGGTGATCATTATAGGAATCGTCTTACTCATTCGGTAGAAGTGTCTTCTATTGCAAGATCTTTATGTAAAGCTCTTAATTTATCTGATGATTTGGCAGAAGCCGTTGGTCTTGCCCATGATCTTGGTCATTCACCCTTTGGACATGCTGGTGAGGAATCTCTCAACGAATGCATGAAGGATTATGGTGGTTTTTCTCATAATGCTCATTCCTTTAAAATCCTAACATATTTAGAGCATAAATATGCAGCATATAATGGCTTAAATTTGACTTGGGAAGTTCTTGAGGGAATTATAAAGCATAATGGTCCCCTGCCTGAAAAAGATCTGTCCAAATATATTAGGGATTACGATGCGATAAATTCTCTCGACTTAAAGAAATACTCTTCTGCGGAATCTCAAGTAGCTTCTCTTTCTGATGATATTGCTTATACTACTCATGATCTAGAAGATAGTATAGGAGCTGAGATTATCACATATAAGGATCTTGAAGAAATAGAGATTATAGATAAATATATTCATAGTGTTAAAAGCGAATATAAAGATATAGATAACTCGCGGTTAATTTATGAGGTTTCAAGAAAGTTAACACATCATTTAATAGAGAGTCTTTTGTCACAAACAAGATACAATATTAAGAGACACAAAATTAAAACCGAATTAGATATACGGGATTTAGGATGTCCATTAGTAGAATTTACCGAAGATACTATCAACGAAATTAAGCTTATTAAAGGGTTTTTGTTTAGAAAAGTCTATAAACATCACCGGGTTGTATCTGTTACACTCCAATGCCAAAATATTGTTAAGAGTCTTTTTAAATTATATGATGAAAATATAAACTTGCTACCCTTTAGCTGGCTTGAAATGATAAAAGATGATGTAAATAATTCAAAAATGTCTATAATAGCTGACTATATAGCTGGTATGACTGATAGATATGCAATAAAGCAATATCAATCATTTTATAATTTAAAATTTGCGAATGCTGATCTATGAATATATTTAAGGAATTAAGAGCAGATCTTAAGAATCAATGTTTTCAAATCTGTTCAGATCTAGAAATTTGGAGTCAGACAACTTTGGAGGCTCCAAAAGATCCATTAAATGGTGATATTTCTACTAATATAGCAATGTTGATTGCGGCAAAAAATGGTGGGAATCCTAGAGAAATAGCAATCAGATTCAAGGAGTCATTAAGTAATATACCATACATTGCTCACATAGAAGTTGCGGGCCCTGGTTTTATCAACTTTACTATAAAGGCAGAAAAATGGCATGGTTGCATCAAAAGTATACTTAATAATGATAAAGATTTTTGGGAAGTTAATGTTGGTAAAGGAGAAAAAGTAAACATTGAATATGTTTCTGCTAACCCAACTGGGCCTATGCATATTGGGCATGCAAGAGGTGCAATCTATGGAGATGTACTAGCAAATATTTTAAAGGAATGCGGTTACGACGTCACTAAAGAGTATTATGTTAATGATGCGGGATCGCAAATTGATACACTTGTTGATAGTTTGATAATTCGATATAAAGAAGCACTAAATGGTGTAAAGGCAGTAATTCCTGAAGGACTATATCCAGGTGAGTATCTAGCTGTTTTAGGTAAAAAACTAGCATTGGAATACAAATCCACGCTACTTGAAATGGATGAAAATTCGATGCGCAAGAAACTGAAAAAAATTGCAATTTCTGAGATGCTAGAATTGATTAAGCTTGATCTTCAAAAACTTGGTGTCAAACACGATGTTTTTACTTCAGAGCAAAGTTTGCATGATAACGGCAAGATAGATGAAGCAGTTGCTATACTAACTAAAATGGGATTAATATACCGTGGTGTTCTACCTCCGCCAAAAGGAAAAATAGATGAAAATTGGGAAGAAAAAGAACAATTACTTCTAAGATCATCTAATTATGGTGATGATCAAGATAGACCAATACAGAAAAGTGATGGTTCTTGGTCTTATTTGGCTGCTGACTTTGCTTATGCTAAGGATAAGATAGATCGTGGTTTTGATTGTCTGATCTACATACTAGGAGCTGATCATAGTGGCTATGTTAAAAGAATAAAAGCGGTTATTGAGGCCCTTGGTGCTGGAAAAGTAAAGAGTGATGTTCGTACTAGTCAGTTGGTTAATTTTGTAAAAGGAAATGAACCAATAAAAATGTCAAAAAGAAGTGGGAATTTCATGACTGTCAGTGACGTAATAAATGATGTTGGTAAAGATATTATTCGCTTTATTATGCTTACCCGTAGAAATGATATGACGTTAGATTTTGACTTTGCTAAAGTCAAAGAACAGTCCAAAGATAACCCCGTATTCTATGTGCAATATGCACATGTAAGAACAAAATCTATCTTAGCCAAGGCGAAGGAGACTATTCCATCCGCTTATGAAATTTTTATGAAGCAGGAGTTTAATCTTTCTCTTCTGAATTCTGAAGAAGAAATTCAATTAATTAAATTAATTGCTTCTTGGCCGAAAGTTTTATCATCAGCTGCGATAACCCGTGAACCGCAAAAAATAGCGTATTATCTAATTGATATTGCTTCCAGATTTCATTCTATTTGGAACCTGGGTAAGGAAAATAATGATTATCGATTTAATATAGAGGATAATAAAGAATTAACTGCCGCAAGATTAGCTTTTGCAGAAGGGATAAGAAAAATTATCGCTAGTGGATTTGAAATCATAGGAGTTGTTCCTATGGATAAGATGTAATATTTAAATTTTAATTCGTTTCAAGTTCTTTATTAAGCTTTTTATTGATGCCTGTGAACTTGAAGGTAATTTTGTTATGTTTTTGAGAATAATCTATCTCAACAAATCCACCATTTCTAAGTTTACCAAAAAGGATTGCATCGGCTATATGTTGTTTTATTTGGGTATCTATTATCCTGTCAAGAGACCTAGCGCCACTTTTAGTAACACTATAATTTTTTGCAAGATACTGTTTAACAGCATCGCTGACTAAAAATCTAACTTTCCTAATAGCAAGCTGAGATGTTAACTCTTGGAGACTTTTTCCAACTATTTTATCAATTATAGTATCTATAGGATTAAATAGGATTATTTTATCTAGTCTACTTCTAAATTCGCTACTAAACTCACTATTAATATTTTCCATATCAAATTGATCATGGTCATGTAAATCAGGAGCGTTGCCAAATCCTATTGATGGTTTTATTTTATTTACAGAAACATTACTAGTTAAAATAATAATACAGTGCAAAAATTTAACTTTCTTACCGGTGCTGTCTGTAAGTACTCCCTCGTCCATTATTTGTAGAAGCAAATTATATATTTCATGATTAGCTTTTTCTATTTCATCAAATAATATAACAGAATATGGATGTTTATCAACCTCATCTGTAAGCATTCCACCTTGATCAAATCCTACATATCCAGGAGCGCTGCCCAATAATTTATAAACCGAACTAGCTTCAGAAAATTCAGA